>JAAZIG010000056.1 GCA_012510325.1 Bacillota bacterium | reverse complement strand
GGGATATACTACGAGATTGAAGCGCTCGGTTTAATGGGTGCTCCGGTGAGGATTGTTGTTCCCTACGATCCGGAAAAGCTTCCGGAGGGGATGGAGGAGAAAGAGCTGCGCCTTTACCGCTACCATGAGGGGATCTGGGAGCTGCTGAGCGACCAGGAGGTGGATACCACAAAACACCTCGTCAGCGGCACCACCCCCGGGTTCAGCATATTTGGTCTTTTTGTTGCTTCCGAAGAGCCCGCTGAAAGACCCGAGCTGCCGCAAACAAATGGCTATCTTCCCCTGGCTCTGGCCGGCGGGCTGAGCGTGCTGCTGGGCACGATGCTCTCCAGGCGCAAAAGGTAGATCGAGCTAGCGTTGTTTTAGGAAGCTCAGGAAAAGACAGCTAAGCTGAGGGCTGCCCCCGCTCGAGAGAGGGGGCAGCCCTTTTTAGATAAACGGATTGGTTTTTATCGGTTGGAGCCGCTCCCTGTGGCGGCGCTTACTTGTCTACCTGACTGATCATGAAGTCGAGTACCTCGCCGTCGATATGGCCGTCGTCGGCGATGCGATCATCGAAGTTTTCGGTGAGGTAATACTTTTTCAGGGCTTCCTGGAGCTCTGCCGTCCAGCGGCCCGGGTATTCGCCCTGGAAATATTCCAGTTTGTTCAGCGCTTGAACAATCTTTTGGGCCCGCTCCCCTTCTATTTTCAGGATGTTCTCCGGTTTCATTTCCGAGAAATAGAGCATGTAGAGCCCGTGCAGCCTGATCAGCTCCTTGATCGGATCGGGGTGGTCGTCCACCCGCAGATCGATGTAGCGGTCATTGTAGCCGCCGTAGCCGCCCTTTGGCTTAACCACCAGCAGGGCCGCCGATTGTTTTCCCCGGCTGTCGCCGCCGGCTTCCTGGGCAGCGTCGAGGGCTTCGAGGAGCCGGGAGGCGAGGGTCCCTGCAGATTTTTCGAAGACCTTTGCCATTTGGGTGACGGTCTCTTCGTTGACGAGGATATTACCCTGGCAGGCGTAGTTCTTACCGGTAACCCCTCCGGCCCAGGAGAAACATTCTGTGCCGGTGAAGGTGGCGGCGTTGCCCTTGGCGTCGACAATACCGACCTGGCGGAGAGCCCTGCCCTCATCTTCTGCGAGCATCATCTCGAGGGCTTCTTCCGGGGAGCGCCCCTGCTCCAGCAGGGTGAGCCCCGCGGGTCCCAGGCTGGTATTGGCCCAGGATTGGGTGGCCACAGCACCGACCCCGGCTTTGGCCCAAGGCACAACCGATCCCACAGCGATAAATTTGGATTGGACCGCTATGCCCAGCTCCTCTGTTTCCGGATCACAGGCCACAATGGAAAAGGTGGCGACAACATCTCTCAGGTTTGTATCGTTCATCTTTCTTACCTCCAGGGTGATTTATTGTTTTAACCGGGGGTCGAGGGCGTCCCGCAGACCGTCTCCGAGCAGGTTGAAGGAGAGGACTACCAAAAATATAGCCACACCGGGCAACAGGGAAATATAGGGGGCCACCCGTAAAAAGTCTTTGCCGTCGCTGAGCATGACGCCCCACTCGGCCATGGGCGGCTGGGCCCCGAGGCCGAGGAAGCTCATCCCCGAGGCGGCGATGATCATCCAGCCCACATCGAGGGTTGCCGCGACGATGATGGGGGAGAGGGCGTTGGGCAGGATATGCTTGAACAGGATCCGCAGATCCGAAGAACCGAGGGCTCTTTGGGCTTCGATATATTCCTGCTCCCGGAGCGATAGGACGGTGCCCCGGACGATGCGGGCATAATAGGGGATCCCGACGATGGCGATGGCGATCATGGCATTGAGCAGCCCCGGGCCGAGGGCGGCAATAATGGCGATGGCCAAAAGGACGTAGGGGAAGGCCATCAGAATATCGATAAACCTCATCGAGAGAACATCAAAAAAACCTTTATAATAGCCGGCCAGAAGCCCGATGAGGACGCCGAAAAACATGGCGATGGTGACTGCGGCGAAGCCTACAGCTACAGAAACCCTGCCGCCGTAGAGCAGGCGGGTTAAGATATCCCTGCCGAGGTGGTCGGTGCCCAAAATGTGATCGGGAGTGCCGGGGGGGAGCAGCCGGTTGGCGGTGACAACCGCGTTGGGGTCGTGGCCCGTGAGAAAGGGAGCCAGCAGAGACAACAGGATAACAACAATGAGGATGCAGCCGCCGGCCACGGCCATTTTATCCTTTTTCAGGCGACGCCAGATCTCCCGCTTTGGGTCCACCTGTTTTATTTCCCAGTCCTCAGTGTCGGCACCGAGCTGTGGATTGTTTGGTTCAGTCTCTCTGGGCATCTGGTTCAGGCCTCCGGTCAGTTGTAAGAAATGCGCGGATCAAGCAGGGCATAGACTAGATCCACGATCAGGTTTACAAAAACGTAGATGGTTGCTACAAAAAGAATCGCTCCCTGGACCAGGGGAAAATCCCGGGCGAGGATACCGTTGACCATCAGCGTGCCGATCCCCGGCCAGGCAAAAATAATTTCCACCAGCACCGCTCCGGAAAGGAGAAAGCCGATCTGCATGCCGACCACGGTGACTACGGGGATCAGGGCGTTTCTGAGGGCATGGCTGTAGGTGACGACCCTTTCGGACAACCCCTTGGCCCGGGCGGTTCTGATATAGTCCTGACGGATCACTTCGAGCATGCTCGACCGGGTCATCCTGGCGATCTCGGCCATGGTCCCGACAGCCAGGCTGAAACCGGGCAGGATGATATATCTAAAAATGCTGCCCATGCCGGCCTGCCCCGGGGGGTGCATCCCCGATATGGGCAGCCAGCCCAGTTTCAGGCCAAAAAGGACCTGCAAAACCAGCCCCAGCCAGAAAACCGGCAGGCAAAAACCCATCAGGGCCAGGAACATGAGCAGGCGATCCCACAGCGAATATTGCTTGGTCGCCGAAACAATCCCTGCGAGAAGCCCAAAGGTGATGGCAATAAAAGCGGCAAAGACAGTGAGTATGGCGGTGGCCTTGAATCTGGTCAGCACCAGCGGCAGCACTTCTCGCTTGAGCTGGATGGAGCGGCCCCAGTCTCCCTTTAAAATATTGGTGACCCACTGAAAGTATTGTATATGCAGGGGCAGATCCAGCCCCAGCTGGCGGTGCAGCGCTTCGATGGCCTGCTCGGTGGCCTTGGGCCCCAACATGATCCGCGCGGGATCGCCCGGGGTCAGGTGCAAAATCAAAAATACGAGAATGGAGACACCGATGAGCACCGGGATCAGCGCCAGCAGCCGTTTAAGCGAATATTTGAGCATAAGGAGATCACCTTTAAAATTTAAATTGCCGGGTGTATCTGCAGATACACCCGGCAGCTGATTACTGGATTGTTACTTTGTCGAAGCGGAAGACCCCGGTGGGATGGAGTTCAAATCCCTGGATCTTCTTTTTCATGGCTACGATCTGGGTCTCATGATCCACTACGATGAGAGGGGAGTCTTCGACGATTAGCTGTTGCGCTTCTTCGTACAGCTCTATCCGGCGGGCGGGGTCGGTGATCTTCCTCGCTTCCAGAAGCAGGCTGTCCACATGGTCGTTTTTGTAAAAGCCGCCGTTGAACCCTTTGGGGGGCCATTGCGTGCCGCACAAGAGCGTGTAGAGGAAGTTGTCCGGATCGCCGTTGTCCCCCATCCAGGAGAGCTCATGCATGATAAACTCATTGGTCTCGGGGGGGTCTTCAGTCTTGTCCAGGAAGGTGCCCCACTCGAGCTGCTGAATCTTGATTTTAAAACCGACAGCCTCCAGGTCCGACTGGATCGCCGTGGCCATGGCCACGGGCTGCTGCATCCCCGAGCCCGACTCGGGCACGTGGAAATCGATGGTCAGCTCCGCTTCGCCGTAGCCGGATTCCTCCAGCAGTTCCCGGGCTTTGTCCGGATCGTAGCTGTAATCCCGGACATCATCGGTGTAGCCCCAGAGAAGAGGCGGCAGCAAGTTCACCGCGCGTATCCCGGTGCCTTTAAGGATATCATTGACGATGGCTTCTTTGTTGATCGCATAGTTGGCTGCCTGGCGCACCTCTTTTTTGTCAAAGGGAGGGCGGTAGCAGTTCAGGGCCAGGTACCAGGTGTGCATGCCCGGCTGTTCCAAAACGAGGAGCTCTTCGGTATCCCTGATCCGCTGCAGGTCATCGGGGGGTATCCCGACGATAAAATCGAGGCTGCCTGCTTCCAGCTCCGTCAGGCGGGTCTGGTTTTCCTTGATCGGGCGGAAGATGAGCTTCTCCACCTGCGGTGCTCCCCTCCAGCAGGCTTCATTTTTTTCCAAAATCACTTCTTGCCCGGGGTCCCAGCTGACAAACTTGAACGGTCCGGTACCGACGGGATTTTGGGAAATATCCTTGCCAAATTCCTTAATTGCTGCCGGGCTGACCATGGAGGCAGAGTGCATGGCCATATTGCCCAGGAACGGGGCAAAGGGTTCGTCCAGGATGATCTTGACCGTGTTTTCGTCCAAGACGATCACTTCTTCGACCATTCCGAAGGTGGTATCGGCATAGCCGAATTCGCCGGTATCATGATACTCATGGTCGGGATCAATCTGCCGGTCAATATTGAATTTCACCGCTTCTGCATCAAAGAGCGTTTCATCATGGAACTTAACCCCTTCGCGCAGTTTAAATGTATATTCCAGTCCGTCTTCCGAAACATCCCATTCCGTCGCCAGGCCCGGTTCCAGATCGGTGCTGCCGTCTTTGAACCTGATCAGGCTGTCGTACATCTCCATGGCGGCCCGGCTGGAATTGTAATCCACAATCTGGGTCGGGTCCAGGCTGGTGGGCTCGGCTTCAATGCCGATGACGATAGTGTTTTCACTATCTACAGCTTCTCCGTTACATCCTGCGATCGCCAGGACAGCCAGTCCCAGGATCAAGATAAAAGCGATTCTCTTCACAGTTTTCATTCCTTTCAAAGATTTACCCCCGTCTACAGTTTCTAATTCAAATGGCGGATCTTTTAGCTAATGGGCATCCCCCCTCACCTGGTGACAGGCTACATAGTGATCCTTCGAATATTCATGCAGCTCCGGTTCCTTCCGGGAGCACAGCGCGGTGGCTGCAGAGCAGCGCGTATAGAAACGGCACCCCGGCGGGGGGTCGATGGGGCTCTGAACATCACCCTCTAAAAGGATGCGCTCCCGTTTAAGTTTCGGGTTGGGGATGGGGATAGCCGACAGCAGGGCCCTGGTATAGGGATGAAGGGGGTTGCGGTAGAGTTCATCGCTTCCCGTTATCTCCACAATCTTGCCCAGGTACATTACCCCCACTCTGGTGCTGACGTGCTTGACCACATTTAAGCCGTGGGCGATGAACAGGTAAGTCAAATTGAGTTCCTGCTGCAGGTTTTTTAACAGGTTAAGGACCTGCGATTGGATGGAGACATCCAGGGCTGAAACGGGCTCATCGCAGATGATCAGCTCAGGCTCCACGGCGAGGGCACGGGCGATGCCGATGCGCTGGCGCTGGCCGCCGCTGAATTCATGGGGGTAGCGGTTGGCATGGTGGGGGCTCAGCCCCACGTAATCCAAAAGTTGCCTCAATCGGTCCTGGACGCTGTTTTCCCGGGCAAGGTTGTGCACATAGAGCGGTTCGGTAATAATATCCCCGATATTCATTCTCGGGTTGAGGGAACCATAGGGATCCTGAAAGATGATCTGCATCTTGCGGCGCAGTTCTTTCTTTTCACTTTTTGGCAATTTGTAAATATTTCTTTTTTCCAGAAAAACCTCCCCCCCGGTGGGGGGCAGCAGGTTAATGATCAGCCGGCCCAGGGTGGATTTGCCGCAGCCGCTTTCGCCGACCAGCCCCATGGTTTCACCGCGGGTTAAGCTAAAGGTGACCCCGTCCACCGCTTTTAACCAGGAGCGGCCCTGGCCAAAGAAATCTCTGTTAACAGGAAAATATTTTTTCAGGTCTTTAACCTCCAGATAACACTCAGCGCTCATGGTTGACCCCCCCGGGGAAATGACATCTGACCAGGTGAAGCTGCGAATTACAGGGTAACAAATCTGGCAGTTCCTCCCGGCAGTGCGTATCGGCTTTGCTGCAGCGCGGGGCAAACCGACAACCGGAGGGGAAACAGGTGGGATCGGGCACGGCGCCCTCGATAGCGGGCAAGAGATCCTGTTTTATATCCAGGCGCGGGATGGAGCGCAGCAGCCCGGCGGTATAGGGATGAGCGGGCTGCCCAAAGATTGTCTCCGCGCCGGCGTATTCTACGATCTGCCCGGCATACATTACCGCTACCTCGGAGGCCATTTCGGCGACAATGCCCAGGTCATGGGTGATCAATAAGATAGCGGTGCCGAATTCCCCCTGAAGTTTCCTCATCAAATCGAGGATCTGTGCCTGAATGGTTACATCGAGGGCGGTGGTGGGCTCGTCGGCGATGAGCAGCTTGGGATTGCACGCCAGGGCGATGGCGATCATCACCCGCTGGCGCATCCCCCCGCTGAGCTGGTGCGGAAAATTGCTCATGCGCTCTTTTGCCGCCGGGATGCCGACCAACTGAAGCAGCTCAACAGCCAGCTCTTTGGCTTCATCTTTCTTTACATTCTGGTGAACGGTGATGACCTCTTCGATCTGACGGCTGATTCTGAAAACGGGGTTCAGAGAGGTCATCGGTTCTTGAAAGATCATCGCGATCCGATTGCCCCGGATGTGGCGCATCTCTTTTTCGGAGAGGTCCAGAAGGTCCTGATCCTGAAAAAAAATCTTTCCCGAGACAATTTTTCCCGGAGGGCGGGGAATCAGCTGCATGATCGAGGAGGCCAGCATGCTTTTCCCGGAGCCTGATTCACCGACAATGGCGAGGGTGGTGCCTGCTTTTATGCTCAGGTCGACGTCGTCGACCGCTTTAACCACACCGGAATCTGTATAGAAGTATGTTCTTAAGTTTTCAATATTCAACAGCGCTTGTTTCATAGATTCTGCCACCACTGTTTTTTATAGCTCTCCATAGGCAGAGCCAGTTCTAACTGCAGATCGAGCAAAAAACAAAACATATCTAAGTATATCATAGAACAGG
>JAAZIG010000368.1 GCA_012510325.1 Bacillota bacterium | reverse complement strand
TCCGGTTTAACGAAGTCGACTTTTCCCTTAAGTGCCTCTTCAACAACCCGTATTCTTCCGGAGGAAGCGGCGGGGTCAGAGGTGTAAACCTGGTTGTAATCTTCATGATAAACCACCTTCATGCGCTCTTTCACCCCCTCAGCTGTGCTGCTGAATCCTCTTCGCCAATACGCCAGCATTTACCTGCAATTGCAAATAGATCCGCCGGCGGCATAAATACACATTTCTCCGGCGAACCGGTTTACCCGATCAACTTTACGTTCCCTTCGGCGAAGTGATCGTTTAGGCGGCACAGTAGCTAAAACGGCGGCTATCAAATAGTCAAACGGGTAAAAAATACTGCTACTTTCGGGAAAAAACCCCGGCAAAGACACAGTGCCGGGGCGTAGCAGAATTGGTTTTCATGATTACTGTTGGGGTGAGCACAGTGAAAGTTGCTGCTTAAAAGAACCTCACGGCGCCGGGTGGCAGCGGCAGTCTCCAGCCTCCAGAGCGGCCACCAGCCGGGGTATTGTCTTTACAGGATCGTTGAATACAGTATAGCAGCGGCCGATCTCCCGGGGATGGTGGGCATCGCTGCCTCCGGTGCAGGGGAGCGCCATCTCTCCGGCCAGCTCCACAGCCCTCCGGTTTTCCTCATCCGTGTTGGCGCCGTTACACCCCTCGATGGCAGTGAGGCCGCGCAAGGCCTTTATGGCGGCGCCGCCAAAGCCGAAGGCCATGCGATAGGGATGGGCCGCCACCACGGCTCCACTGGCGGCGAGAGCGGCATCGATCACTTCCTGGGGATCATTTAAATATCCCTTGAACCGGTTCCAGCGGCCGATATCTTCACTGAATACCAGCAGATGGCCGGCCCGGGTGCCCACTTCGGCGCCGACAAAGACCGTGAGGCCGTAGCGGGGAGCCAGCTCGAGGATCACTTCGCTTTTGTCATAATCATGGTGCTCGGTTACGGCAAATCCGTCGAGACCGGCTTTCTTGGCCGCCTCCAGCACTTCAGCGGGTGAACCGACGGCATCGTACGAAACAGCGGTATGCACATGCAGATCCAGTTTGAACATAAACCCTCCGGATATTTTATTTGATTATACCCCAACGGCCCGGATGTGAGAAGGGCGCGACTTTTTCCGGAGCGCTCAAAACAGTTGACTGAATATCGCGAAGATGATACTTTTGTAACCATGGTGGTTACAACAACGAATTGCTCAAGGATCTGGTGAATAAAAAGCAAAAGGAGAGAGCCCGGTGGGAGAATGGAAAAAGAGCAGCTGCGTCCTCTGTGCCCAGAACTGTGGTTTGGAGATGAAGGTGGAGAACAATCAGATCGTTAAGGTGCGCGGGGACAAGGATAATCCGCGCAGCCGCGGCTATATCTGTCGCAAGGGCTTGAATATGGCCCATTATGCGCACAATGAGGATCGCGTTTTTTACCCCCTGAAGAAGGTGGGGGACACCCATGAAAGGATTACCTGGGAGCAGGCTATCAGCGAAATATCGGCAAAAGTGCTGGCCATACAGGAACGTCACGGTCCGAAGGCCCTGGCGTATATGGGTGGCGGCGGCGTCGGGGGACAGATGGAGATCGTCATCGGATCAACGGTGCTGCGGATGCTCGGTTCGCACTATTATTATTCGGCCCTGGCTCAGGAATTTTCCAATATCTATTGGGTTGACGGACGGGTTAACGGGCGGCAGGGGCTGACCACCAGGTCCGATTCGCACCACTCCGATACGGTGGTGGCTTGGGGCTGGAACGGCTGGATGAGCAATCAGGAACCGCGCGCCCGGGAGCTGATCAGGGAACTCCGGGCAGATCCCCAGCGCCACCTCATCGTCGTCGATCCGCGGCGTTCGGAGACAGCCGCCCGGGCTGACATCCATCTGGCGCTGCGCCCGGGAACGGACACTATGCTGCTCAAGGCGATGATCCGCCTGGTCCTGGATAACGGCTGGGAGAATCGCGCTTTCATTGAAGCGCATGTCAACGGGTGGGCTGATCTGGAGCCTCTTTTTGACGGTTTTCCGGCCCGCCGGGCCGTCGAGGAGGTCTGCGGTCTTGATTACGGGCAGGTTGTTGAAGCGACCCGCCTCTTGGCCCAAACCAAATCATGCATTCACGAGGATCTGGGGATCTTCATGAACCGCAACTCCACAATCAACTGCTACCTGCTGCATATTTTGCGGGCGATAACCGGCCGCTTCTGCGTGGAGGGGGGCCATCTCATCCCGGCTTACTTAATCCCCACGGGGAGCAACACCGACGAGCGCAACCCGAAGATCTGGCGCACCGTCAAGCATAATATGTTTCCCGTGCTGGGCTCCTACCCGCCGGTAATTCTCCCCGATGAGATTTTGCACGATCACCCGGAGCGCATCAGAGCTTTGCTGGTCAGCGCCTGCAACCCCCTGCGTTCCTACCCTGATACCCTCGCTTATGAAAGGGCTTTTGACGCCCTGGAGCTTTCGGTATGTATAGATGT
>JAAZIG010000367.1 GCA_012510325.1 Bacillota bacterium | reverse complement strand
CCGGGCTGACCCGCAGGAGCTGAACATCCTTTTCCAGGAGATGCTAAAAAAATGACCGGATCTCTGTTCCCCGGCTCTCGCTCTTTCCGGAGGTGAGCGGGGCCGGGCCGGGGTTGAGCCCAACGATCCTTTGTTGGGCCATGGCTGCTTTAGAGATTTTTCCGGGGCCTCCGCCAGGGGGGGCCGCCCGTCGGGGAGGAGGCTCCGGACTCCGGAGCAGCGGTGGATGAAAAAGATGGAAAGAAAAAAGTAAGGAGAGGGCTGCAAAAAACCCGCCGGTGTTGCTCTCTGCAGTTTTGAAAACTCCCACGAGTGATCCGCTTCCGGGGCCGCCGCTTTGCCAATTACGAAAAATATTTTACCAGGTCCAGCGTCTCGGACCGGTTTCCCCTGAATTGCTTCTTACCGCCAATAATCAGGTCACAGATTAAAGGTGGCTGATTAATCCGGCAAAACTTGACTGTTTCCCCTCCCGTGAATTACAATAAAGCAGAACTGTCTGAATAGTCGGCCAGGACATACGTGCTTTACGGCAGGTGATGGCCCCAGGGAGCTGCACAAGAAGCCAATACCCCCAGCCGGTCCCGCTGGTTGATCACCCGTGAGTCAGGGGGACGGTGCCTTTGACTCACTTTTGGAAACGAGATCCAGCCATCGCTGTCATTTTAAGAAGGAGGGTTTATCATGCCGTCGATTAAAGAGCTGTCGCTGAAAAGCTGGCCTTCCGGAGTGCCTACTGAAGCGCAGTATCCTCTGGGGAAGGTCCCCCTCGCCGAATATCTGACCATGCGCGCCCGGGAACACCCGGAAAAGCCGGCGCTCATCTTTTACGGCCGCACCGTCAGTTACCGGGAGCTGGAAGAGAGCAGCAATCGTTTGGCCGGTTACCTGCTGCAACAGGGGGTCAAAAAGGGGGATCGGGTGGCTCTCTTTTTGCTCAACTGTCCCCAGTACTATATTGCTCACTATGCCGCCCTGAAGATCGGAGCTATTCTGGTGCCTTGCTCGCCTCTTTTTAAGGAGATGGAGCTGGAGTACCAGTTGCTTGATGCCGGTGTCGAAACCCTGCTCACCCTTGATCTTTTGTTTCCCGTTGTTCAAAAGGTGCTGGGCAAGGTCCAGCTTAAACGGCTGATTGTGACCAACCTGAACGATTACCTGCCGGAAGAGGCAACCCTGCCGCTTATCGAGATGATGCAGATCAGAAAATCGTCCATTCCGGGGACCGTTGATTTCATGGAAGCCCTGAATAGCGGTGATGCCGCTCCGCCGGAAGTACGGGTGGAGCTCGATGATGTTGCTTTGCTGCAGTACACCGGCGGGACAACGGGCCTGCCCAAAGGGGCCATGCTCAGCCAATTTGCCGTTCTCTTCAAAAGCGCCACCAGCTGGAGCAATGCGCGCATCGTCGACGCCGACACCGTCGGGCTGGCGATAACACCTGTTTTTCATATTGCCAGCATGCTGGCCAATGTGGATGCGCCCATTTTGGCCGGGAGCACCGTTGTTCTTCTGGCCAATTTTGATCCGGAAACCACCCTTGCTGCCATCGAGCGCTACAGGATCAACACCTTTCTGGCAACTGTGCCCCTCAATGTCCGGCTCATCGAGCAGGCCAGGGCAGGGCGCCACGATCTTTCCAGTCTCAGGCTCACCCTGACCTCCTCCTTCGGGATAATCTTGACAGAAGAGATTGCCAGACAGTGGGCGGAGATCACCGGCGGCGGGATTCTGGTGGAGGCGGCCTACGGCTTGAGCGAAACTCACACCTTCGACACTTTTATGCCCCGGCACAAGATAAAATACGGCTACGGGTCCTGCGGTATTCCCAACGCCGAGACCGATATCCGCATATTTGATTTTGACGACCGCACCAGAGAATTGCCTCTCGGCGAAGAGGGTGAGATTGCGGTCAGGGGTCCGTCAAATTTCCTGGGATACTGGAACCGGCCCGCAGAGACAGCCGCGACCCTGGTGGACGGCTGGGTTTTCACCGGCGATGTCGGCAGATTTGATGAGGACGGATACCTGTTTTTCCTCGGCCGCCGGAAAGAGATGATCAAGGTCTCCGGTTTTTCGGTGTTTCCGGAAGAGGTAGAGCTCTTGCTGGGCAAACATCCCGCTGTTGCCAATGTGGCGGTTATTCCCAAGCCGGACGAGCGTAAGGGCGAGGTGGTGAAGGCGTTCATCATCTTGAAGCCCGGTGAAAAGGCCACCGCAGAAGAGATTCAGAACTGGGCCAGGCAGAATATGTCTGCATACAAAGTGCCGGCGGCGATCGAGTTTGCCGATTCTCTGCCGCTGTCGGGATCGGGCAAAGTGCTGCGGCGCCTGTTGAAGCCTTAGCCTCGCTGTGGCGTTGTGTGAGATTACCGCCGCCGCTTCCCGACACCGGCGGGTTCTTTTGGATCTACGGTTTCTGATTAAATGAGCGCTTTGGCAGGTGTGCCCCCCCTATTCGGCGAAATCTTTTCCATATCCTTAAATTCGCTTGGAGAAGGAGTGGAGCGCAGCAGATGAAGCGCAACAGACTGGGCAGAATACTTCTGGGGGTCTGGTTGATCGCCGGGGGCCTTCTGCCCTATTTGACGATAAACCTTCCTCACCGGGAGACAATCCTTGCGATCCTGGCAGTAGTGGCCGGTGTTTTGATCATCCTGGAACGTTGAGAGGGGCGCGGTGCTGTTTTGGCAGACCGTTCTCCGGCCGCTAAAAACGGGGGGCCGGATGCAGGCGTCAGCTCCCGGCAGAGGAAGAGCAGCAGCTGGAGGAGAAGAGGACGATGACTGTTGCGGTAGTCTGGATCGCTCTGGGGGCGGCCGCCTTGATCTATCTTGGCCTGATTCTCGCCGGGACACTGGCCCCGGCTCCGGCGGACGCTGCCGTTGCACGCTATTTTGAGGAGCCCTTTCTCAGCCGGGCTGCTGCTTATCAGAGAGCGACCCTCACTGTTTCGCTGCTGCGCCAGGTGTCTTCCCTCATATTTTTGCTCGCGGTGGTCTGCGCCGCTCTGCATTTTTTTCGGAAGGCCCCTTCTCCCTCCCTTCCTGCGGCGGCGGGTTATCTCCTGCTCTATGTGGCTGCCGGACGGCTCTTGAATATGCCCTTTGCTTTTTACCAGGGCTATGTCATCGAGCACCGCTTCGGCCTCTCTCCTCAGACGCCGGCCGGCTGGTTTGCCGATTACGGCAAAAGCACTCTCATCAGTCTGCTGCTTTCCACGGCTGTCCTGAGCGGTTTCTATTTCTTGATCACCTGGCACCCGGCGCAGTGGTGGTTTTTAGCGGGGCTTGCTTTTGCTTTCTTTCTCTTCCTCGGCAGCTATCTTTATCCGCTGCTCATCGATCCGCTGTTCTACCGCTTCTCGGAACTGGAAGACCGGGAGCTGCAGAAGGAGATCATGGCGCTTTCCAGGAAGGCCGGCATCAAGGTGGAGCGCATCCTTGTAGCCGCCGCGGGACGCCGCACCCGCAAGGCCAATGCCTATTTCAGCGGCATGGGCGGGACTAAGCGGATCGTCATCTATGACACCCTGCTGCATAATTTTACCCCCGAAGAGACACTTGCCGTCATCGCTCATGAGATGGGGCATTGGCGCCGCGGCCATCTCCGGCAGGGGCTGCTGCTCAGCGCGGCCGGCTCCCTGGCCGCTCTGTATATCCTCCAGTTGATTCTCGCGGAGCCGGGGTGGCCTGCCGATTTCAGGGTTCTGCCGTTAGCCTTGCTTTTCTTTGCCCTGCTCTCCCTGGCGGCGGCCCCCATTTTCAATGCTTACTCCCGAAACCGCGAGCGGGAGGCAGATCGGGATGCTCTTGCCCTCACCGGGGATCCGGCGGCTCTCGTTTCACTATATCAGAAACTGGCCCGGGCAAACCTTGCAGTGGTGCGGCCGCACCCCCTGCTGAAGACGATGCTGTCCACCCATCCGCCGCTGATGGAGCGCATCGAAATGGTGTTGCGCCGGGCCGAGATGGACGAAACTGCCGGTAAAAGGTAGGCGGAACGGCCCCGCCGGGGACCGCGAACGAAAGATCTGTTGTCAGGAGGTTTTATCGATGAAATTGACTGTACTCGGCCGTTATGGCCCTTATCCCGCCGCCGGCGGCGCCTGTTCGGGATACCTGCTGGAAGAGGAGGGGTTCCGTATTTTGCTCGACTGCGGCAGCGGCGTCTTGAGCCGGCTGCAGCAGCATCTCAAGCCCTGGGAGCTCGAGGCGGTGCTGCTGTCGCATCTGCATTTTGATCACAGCGCCGATCTGACGGTGCTGCGCTATGCCCTCGATTTCGCCCGCAGAGAGTCTCTCCGCTTCTCGCCGCTGCCCCTTTATGCGCCTCCTGAGCCCGCCGCCGAGTTTAAACGGCTTCAATACAAAGAGCTCTTCGAGATGTACCCAGTCAGCACCGGTGAGCTCCTGACCCTGGGCCCCTTTACCCTCTCCTTTCAGGAGACAGTGCATTCGCTGCCCTGCCTCGCCCTGCGCGTCGAAACAGCGACAGGCGTCCTGGTCTATTCCGGGGATACAGAATACTTCGACGGACTGGCCGGGTTTGCCGCCGGCGCCGATATTTTTCTCTGTGAGGCCAACTATCAGGAGAAGGATCTGGCCCTCTCT
>JAAZIG010000366.1 GCA_012510325.1 Bacillota bacterium | reverse complement strand
TTGACCTTGGAATTGGGATGAATTGGCTGACCTGGTTGGTAAATGCCTATTCTTTGCCCCTTGCTGCGTTAATTCCCGTAGCCGGGCGGATTGGGGATATCTATGGGCCTCGCAAGTTATTTCAAATAGGCGTGCTTGGGTTGGGCTTGGGTTCCTTTCTTTGTGGTACTGCAATTTCTGTATCCTGGCTCATCATCGGGCGAATTACACAGGCCTTGGGTGCTGCCCTGTTGGCCCCCAACTCTCTGGCAATTTTATTGGAAAGTGCTACGATCGAAAACCAGGGTCAGATCCTGGGAACATGGAACGCCATCAGTGCTTTCGGAGCGGTCATTGGTCCTGTCTTTTCTGGCATGCTGGTTGAAGCTTTTTCCTGGAAAAGTTCTTACATCATTATCGCAGGACTGGCTTTGGTTATCGCTTTCACTGCCAGGAACCTGGGAATGCAAGAGGAAAGATCCAGCCATAAATGCCGGGAGACGGAGACCGGACTTGTCGACTACAAAGGATCTTTCTCCTTAATGTGTGCAGTGACCTTTTTTCTGTTATCGCTGACCCTACTTCCGGATTGGGGTTGGCAGAATATATGGATCAAAGCTGGATTTGGACTATTTCTGATATTCGTTTACATATTTTACAGGGTCGAAAAAACTATTAAGGACCCATTGTTGGATCTCCGATTACTATCAGTACCTTTTTTTAGTCTGGGCTTACTTGTTTCTTTTATAGAGCAGCTGGTGATGGCTGGAACGCTCTTCGTACTCCCAATATATTTTAGCACTGTGAAAGGGTTTACCGCATCGCAGACCGCCTTATTCCTCGCACCCTGCGCATTATCAATGGCTTTGTGTATGCCACTCGGGGGAAAATTGTCAGATCGGTTCGGTCCCGGACCACCTATAGTCGCCGGGATGATTTTACGGACCATCTCATTCATATTTCTTGCTCTGGTAGTGGTGGGCACACCTTACCACTATATTGCTCTTTATTTGATTCTTAATGGTATCGGTTACAGTCTCTCCTCCACCCCTGCTCTTAACGCGGTCATCTCTACAGTCAATGCCGATAGGCATGCCAGCACCTCAGGAGTATATAACATGGTTAGGTATACATCAGCAGCCGCGGGCACCACTTTGGCAGGGATAATCCTTTATACCCTGATTCCGTCATCTTTCACCAGTATTACCACTGCCATCCCAGGCTTCAAAGAGTATTATCTGTTTGGAGCGGCAGCCTGTCTGCCCGGGATCGCCGCCGGAATAGCCCTGTGGAAACAAAAATATATTTAAAAACTATCCCCTGATCACGCTACAACCCCTTCCGCTTTCGTCTGCAGCCGTGCCCGCCCGCCTTTTTCAGCAGGCATTTGCGAGGTGCCTGGCTCCAATGAAAAGGCCAAAAAAAAGGGCTTGCTTTTTACCCGGTGCTAGGTTAAGCTTAAATTCGATCATAGGATTTTACAGGTGCCCGCATGAGGGTTTAAAGGGAAGCAGGTGCAAGGCCTGCGCGGTCCCGCCACTGTAACCGGGACTCCGGAAGCGAAAGAGAGCCACTTTGCCGTTCCGGCGAGGGAAGGCTGCTTCAGGAGGATGAACGGAAGCCAGGAAACCTGCCTGTAGAAGAACGTACTAAGCCTTCGTGGAGAGAGGGAGGTGCGTAGCTCTAGGCGCATATCGGGCTCGGCCACCACAGGCCGGGCTTTTTTGATGCAGTTGGTGGAAAGATGGAACTGGGAATAGAACAACTGGAGGGGGCGGGTTTCGCCCGCGGTTGCGCCAGCCAGGCGCAGCCAACTGAATAACAGGAGGAATATGGACAGTGAAAATGAAAAAACGGATGTTTACTCTGCTTTTTGTGCTGACAGCAATAGTCGCCCTGGTCGCCGCCGGATGCAACGTTCAAGAAAACGGCGGCGGGGATGAAGGGGAGCAGATGCGGATCGCCTCGGTTATGCCGAGCAACACGGAGATCCTTTTTGCCCTTGGCCTCGGTGATTCTATCGTCGGTGTGACCGATTTTTGCAACTACCCGCCGGAGCTCGAGGAAGCGGTGGAGAGCGAAAAGATCAAGCGGCTCGGCGATTCATTCAATCTGAACGAGGAACTTTTGGTCAGTTTGGAGCCGGATCTGGTTCTCTTCGGTTTTCCCTCCGATATTACCGACAGGCTCGATGAGTTGGAGATCACCTCGGAGGTCATCGCTCCGGCCAGTATTGAAGAGATCTATGCCAGTATCAGGCGGATCGGGGAGCTGACCAAAAGCGAATCGGCCGCGGAGAAGCTGGCCGGGGATATGGAGGCGGCGATCAACGCGGTGAAGGACAAAGCCGCCGCTCTACCGGATGGGGAGAAGCCCAGGGTGCTGATGCTGCTCGACCTTGACTCGCTCTATGTGGTCGGCACAGGGATTCTGGAAGACGAGCTCATCGCCGCAGCCGGCGGAATCAATGTGGTTACCGCGGGGGGCTATGCCCAGATCAGCGAGGAGGCGCTCATCGAGGCCGACCCGGAGATCATCCTCTGCACTTTCCCCCTGCGAGAGCAGATCCTTGCGGAGAAAGATGCCTGGAAAGAGATGACTGCGGTGAAAGATGAAGCGATTCACGACCTTGACGGCGATCTGATCAACCGTCCCGGGCCCCGGCTGGGCGAGGGGCTGGAGCTGCTTTACGGTCTTTTCCACCCTGAGTCCTAGTTAGAGAGGGGTTTTCCAAATGCGGGGCAGGCGTAT
>JAAZIG010000055.1 GCA_012510325.1 Bacillota bacterium | reverse complement strand
TGTCCGTGTAGCTGTCCTCGTTGCTGCCGAGCTTTATGATCAGCTCCGCCTCACTGCTTTCTGCGCTCTTCAGGCGGCGGTACAGCTGGTATTCTTTCACCGTATCGCCGCGGTAGAGCCAGCTTAGCCTGGCCTCGTTTTCCCTCGGTGTGGAGGCGCTAAAATAGACAAACCTTCCTGCAAATTCCTTGTGCAGATCGCAGAACTCTTCGGGGGGCTTCTCCTCGGCGTCGAGGGGGGCGCGCCCCGCTCCTCTTTTCCAGTTTGCGTCGGTGACAAGATAATCCGGACGCTCAAAATAAGTTATTTGCTCGATCTGATCCGAGGGGCAGTATTCACCGGCTAGCAGCCCGGATTCTTTGCAGATATCTATCTGCACATGTTTGTCGCAAGTGAGACGCGGTGCCTGATTTTTCAGGAAATAATCGGTCGTTACGGTTTCTGCTTCACGGCAGTGCTCGTTGGGCAGGAGTCCGCTTTTTGTGCAGACCTCCACACGGACGACTCCGGAAGGCTGGGGGGCGAAATTTTCCCGGGGCAGTGTTTTGAAGACCTCCCGAAAAAGTTCCCTGATCATTCCGGAAGAGTAACTCCATCCGGAGGAGATCTTCCCCATATCCTTTATATCGTAGCCCATCCAGAAGGTGGCAACAACATTGGGCGCGTAGGCGGCCAGGTAGATATCACGGGCATCGTCGGTTGTCCCTGTCTTGGCGGCAAGGGGGCGGCCCAGTCCGGAAAGCCCCCGGGCGGTGGTCGAGGTGACCACATCCTGAAGCACGCTGGTGGTCATGAAGGCCGCTTCGCGGGACAAGATCTGCTCCGGCATCACTTTCTGTTCAAAGATGGTTTCGCCGCTGCGGTTTTCGATACGCCGCACCGTATGCACTTTCATCTTTACCCCGTTATTCGCCAGAACGCTGTAGCCCTGAGCCATATCCAGCGCAGTTACTTCCCGTGAGCCGATCGCCCAACTGGGAACAGGCTGTGCCTTCCGCGGGTCATATGTGGATATGCCCATCTGGTAGGCCATTTCCGCTCCCTTCTGCATGCCGATATGTTCCGTGTAAGTTCTGATGGCCGGAATATTGTAGGAATGGGCCAGCGCCCGACGCACAGTGACCAGGCCCCGGAATGCGCCGTCGAAGTTTTCCGGCCGCCACCCCTGGGGGCCGACAAGGGGAGCATCGTCCAGCACGGAACCCAGCCCCAGCAACCCTTCGTTAAAGGAAGGGGCGTATTCGAGGAGCGGCTTGATCGCCGAGCCGGGCTGGCGCAGGCTGAGATAGCGAAGCAGCTCGTTGCGGTTTTTGGAGTAATCCCTGCCGCCGCCCAAAGCCCAGATTTCGCCGCTTTTGGGGTCGGCCAGCACCATTGCGGACTGGGGCTGAAGGATCCCGTTTTCCTCGTCGATATAGGCGTTCGGATAATTGGCGGGCAACTGTCCGTTGTTCGCCTTGACCGCTTCGCTCAGTGCGGAGATATTGATAGAGCGCGTTGCCGGGTAGAGTGTAGCCCGGTTGAGCACAGTTTCAAGATGCTTCTGGTAAGCGGTGTGCATCGTTGTATAGATCCGCAGGCCCCCGTTGTAGATCGCTTCGTAAGCCTCTTCGCGGGAGCCGAATTCGGGGATATTTTCGAGAATTTCGATCAGTTCGTGGTGAACAACGTAGTCAACAAAATAGGGGTACGGATAAGCGGTTGTCGAGGGCTCGGCGAACTCCAGTTCTGTGCCGACTGCTCCTTCGTACTCCTCCGGACTGATGTAGTTCAGCCGCTTCATATTGCCGAGGACCAGCTTCATTCGGCCGGTGGCGGCCTCATCATTTTCAAAGGGGTTATAGTATTCCGGGGAGCGGACAATGCCGGCCAGCAGCGCGGCTTCGGCCAGCTCGAGATCGCCGACGCTTTTGTCAAAATAGGCCAGGGAGGCGGCTTCGACTCCGTAGACGCCGTTGCCAAAATAGATCCGGTTGAGGTACATCTCCAGAATTTCTTCCTTGCTCTTGATCCGCTCCAGCTTCAGGGCAAGCCACATCTCCTGCACTTTCCGCTTGATCGTTTTTTTCTGCTCCAAAAGGACGTTGCGAATGAGCTGCTGGGTAATGGTGCTGGCACCTTGTGAAAAGCTGCGGTCGCGAATATTGACCAGGATAGCTCGTCCGAAACCGAGCAGGTCGACCCCCCTGTGTTTTTTAAAACGTTCGTCCTCGATGGCGATAAAGGCTTTTTGCAGCTGCTCCGGGATTTCGTCAATGGGGATGACGATGCGGTTTTCAATGGCGTGCAGCTGGGCGATCTCGTGACCATCGCGATCGATGATGTAGGATGCTTCCACCGCCTCCAGGGCGGCGGGATCCAGTGCCGGTGCCGCTGCGAGATAACTGATCAGGACTCCGGCAACAGCAAAGGCGGCTGTGGCGAAGAGGATGATCGCCACCAGGCCGATCTTTTTAAGGATATGCTTGTTGTTTTTGAGCTTTTCAAGCCAGGATATTCCGGTGGTTTGCTGAGCGCGTTTTCGAGAAGCGCTTGACTGACCCTTTCTTTTAGCCACTTTCGAAGCGCCTCCTCTCTTTCATGGAGTGTGCTATAATGAGAACATTATAGCATAATTGCCTAATAAAAAGAGCAGCTTTAACTAAATTTAACATTTTATGATGTCTCTATCGCATTTACTCAGCTATTGTCTAAATCAAAGCCTTTAGCTGATTTCACCGCAACCATACCTAAATAGGATATGATAATTAAATTTGCACGAAAAAGATACCCAAAACCGGTTTGATCGGTTAAAATATAGATGTGGACAAATATGTGCAGTTTTGGAAGCGGTTGAAGAACAAGGAGGTAGTCTTTTTAAAATGAAACCGATGCCAAAGTTACGCCGGGATCTTCATGCTGAGCTGGATCCGTTTTTTTATCCGGATTCCATAGCAATTATCGGGGCCAGCCAGTATCTGATCAAGCCGAGCGGGCTTCCGCTAAACCTTTTGGAAATGTACGAGTACAAGGGTGGGCTTTACCCGATCAACCCGAAATATGACAAGATCGGCGGCCGGAAATGTTATCCCACCGTTTTGGATGTTCCCGGGCCCGTTGATCTGGCCATCGTCACGGTGCCTGCAGCGGTGACGATGGAGACGCTCTATCAGTGCGCGGAAAAGGGTGTAAAGGCGGTCATTATCTTCACCTCGGGATTTGCCGAAGTCGGCGAAAGCGGACGGAAGGCCCAGGAGGAGATCAGCCGCCTGGCCCGGGATTCGGGGATGCGCATTCTCGGGCCCAACTGCCTCGGAGTGGTCAACTATTACAACGGCAGTGCCGCCAGCTTCATGTACCATGCCAAGCCCGAGGATATCTACTACCCGGAAACCCTTGCTTATATCACGCAGAGCGGCGGTCTCGGGGCGATTGTTTTTCAGATGGTGCTGCAGCACTCTGTGGGTTTCAATTACTTTGTCAGCACCGGCAACGAGGCCGACGTAAGTTTTGCCGAGGTTTTGAGTTACCTTGTGGGAAGGGACGAGGTTGATCTCGTCGGCGGCTATATCGAGGGGTTGCCCAGGGACGGGCGGCTCTTCATGGATGCCTGTCACCGGGCGCTCCAGCAGCGGAAGCTGATCACTTTTCAGAAAGTGGGCCGCACCGCCGTCGGGGCATCGGCCGCAGCCTCTCACACCGGGGCGCTGGTCGGCGAAGACAGGGTTTATGACGGGATCTTTAAGCAGTTCGGGGTGGTTCGTGCCGAGGATGTTGAGCAGATGAATGCGCTCATCACCATGCATGCCGCCGGACGGATGCCCGTGGGCAAACGGATCGGGGTGATCACCATCTCCGGCGGAGGCGGGGTGGTGGTGGCGGACAAGTGTCCCGATTACGGTCTGGAGGTGGTCCGCCTTACCGATGCCACCCAGCAGACTCTTCGTGAATTTTTCCCGCCGTACGGCGCCGTGGCCAATCCGGTGGATCTGACTTCGGCTATCTTTGTTGAAGAATCTCTCTTTCAGCGGGCTATCCGCACAGTGATGGATGATCCTCTCGTCGATGTCGGAGCTTTCTTCTACAACCTGCAGATGCCCGATTTTAAGGCTGCCGAGAAAATTATCGACATTTACAATGCCACCGACAAACCGCTGGTGGTCTTTACCTGGCCCACCGGGCAGGATTATGCCGTAGCGGGCAAGGAGAAGATGATCCGGGCGGGGGTGCCGGTTATTGAACACGTTCCCAGCGGGCTGTGGGCCCTTTCTGTCCTTGCCGACTGGGCCCGCCGCACGGAGAGCGTCCCCTCTTTTCCCCGCTATCAGCCGGGGGAGGAGCGCCGCCGGGCGCTGGAGACGATAGCGCAATCCGCGGATGAGGGGAGAGGCGCTCTGACCGAATCGCGCTCAAAGAAGGTGCTGCAGGCTTACGGGATCCCCGTTACAGAGGAGATCCTGGTGCAGTCTGCTGCCGCTGCCGCTGAGGCCGCCGGCACCATCGGTTATCCCGTGGTCCTGAAGATCGAATCGCCGGATATACTTCATAAAACCGAGGCGGGGGGAGTGCTCTTGAACTTGAGCGATGCCGCCGCCGTTGAAGAGGGTTACGCCCTCATCGTCAAGCGGGCCCGGGAATATAATTCCGCTGCCCGGTTGGACGGGGTTCTGGTGCAAAAGATGCTCGAGCCGGGGTTGGAAGTGATCTTGGGGTTGAAGAAGGATCCCCTCTTCGGCCAGACGGTTTTGCTCGGCCTGGGCGGTATCTTTGTGGAGCTGCTCAAAGATGTTTCCATCAGAACCGCTCCCCTGAGGGAGGCAGATGCCCGGGCGATGATCGAGGAGCTCCAGGGGAAAGCTCTCTTTGACGGGGTCCGGGGACAGCGACCCCGGGATCGGGAGGCCCTGATTGCAATTATGATGAAGCTTTCCCGGCTGGCGGTGGAGCTTGACGAAGAGATTGCCGAGCTCGATATCAACCCCCTGATCGTCTATGCTGACGGGGAAGGGGCCGTGGCTGCCGACGGACTTATCGTCCTGGCTGAAGATGCGTAAGTCAGCGCTACCGCCTTGTCTTGCGCTACCTCAATGGAGAATCTCACTGTAGACGAAGGGCTGCTTTGGAAGCAGCCCTTTTTTGATCGGGCAACTCGGTCCGGAGGCGCGATGAACCGGTGCAGGCCACCCCCATTTCTCCTTGCGTTTTCTCCCTGAAGAATATTCAATGCTCGCTGAGGCAAAATAAGATGCTTGAATATACTGCAGGGAGGTTTGGCGATGCGGGCAACGATGCGCAATGTGGGCAAGGCCGAGTTCATGTACCTGTTTCAACAGCACCAGGCGGAATCGCTCTGTGAGAAGAAGCTGCAGTCTTATTCCGCCCAGGTTCAGGATCCGCGCTTGCGAGATTTGATCAGCGAGTTCCACACCCAGTGCCGGCAGCGTGCTCAATGGCTTTCAACGACACTGAGCGATGCCGGCGGTTCCCCCTATATCACCCCTTAAGGAGGCTGCTCCCGATGACACACCAGTTAGGCGAAAAGGAGATCGCCGGCGACATCCTCTCCGGATTTAAGCTCAACGCCGCCGGCTACCTTCAAGCGATTATGGAAGCGCAGGATCCGGAGATCCGTCAGACTTTTATCGATTACCAATGTCAGTGCCTCGACTCGCAGGAGAAGATCTTCCGCTATATGCAGGAACAGGGTTGGTACAAGGTGCCGATGAATCACGAGACCATGGGCTGAGAGAGCTTCTCACTGACCGGCTGGACCGGCGGCCCGCCAGCACAGGCGGGCCGTCTGCTGATCTGCGAGCTCTTTTCATGTTATAATCCTTCCCGGAGGGTGAAAGATGCGCAAGCTTCGCTTAACTGCAGCCGACTATATTGTGATGGCTCTTCTGCTCCTGGCCGGCGGCGCCGGTATCTGGTGGAATCTTACGCAGGGGATCCCGACAGCACAAAAATATCTGACGATAACCGTGGATAATGAGACGGTTGCCGAGCTCTCCCTGGCCCCGGAAGATCGTTTTCGATACTCGTTCCCCTATGCTCAGGGACAGCATCAGGCGGTTCTCGAGATCGAGGACGGCCGGGTGAGGATGCAACCGCTGCCGGAAGAGCTGTGCCCCCGGGGGATCTGTGCGCACACCGGTTGGATCTCCCGACCCTATGAGAGCATCGTCTGTCTGCCGAACCGGATCATGGTCTATTTTTCGCAGGTTCCCCCCGGAGAAGCAGGCGATATCGACAGTATCACCTACTGAACGGGCCGGGCGCGGAACATCTCGTATTGTTGACAATAAAAATAAAGCTCGCTATAATAATTTTAGTTTTGTAAAGGATGGAAATAAGATGCGAATCTACCTGCCCGAAGTACGGGAGAGAGCGGGCGAAGCGCTGCAGTACCGCTTCCAGGGCAAAAGTAGCGATTACCTGGAGGAGGGCGCCGGTGACGATCACGACTTCCTTCTGGTTCTCTCCGTCCGCAGCAGCGATGACGAGATCATTGTTTCCGGCAAATTTGAGGCTGAGCTCGAGGTGAGCTGCTCCCGCTGTCTCAAGCCTTTCAAGCAGCAGGTCGCTTCAGAGATCGGTGAAATTTTTACAGTATCGCCCTCTCCGGATAAGAAGAGCTCTCCTGAAGAGCTGGCTCTCGAGACCGCAAACCAGCTCATCGTGCGAGGCGATTATCTGTACCTGGGTGAGTATATCCGCCAGCTTTTCATCATCAGCCAGGTGCTCAATCCCCTGTGCAAGCCGGACTGCCGGGGTCTTTGTCCGGGTTGTGGTACCGATCTGAACGAGTCTGCCTGTAGCTGTGAGAATGAACAGGGGATCGATTTGCGTATGCTGAAGTTGAAGGAATTTAAACCGGATAAATAGAGCTGATTGCATTAAGGAGGCAAACTGATGGCTGTTCCAAAGCGAAGAACTTCCCGGGCCAAGCGGGATCAGAGGCGAAGCCAGTGGAAACTGAAGGCGCCGCATCTGGCGCCGTGTCCCCAGTGCCACGAATTGAAGCCGGCCCACCGGGTCTGCCTGAACTGTGGCTATTACAAGGATCGCGAAGCAATTAAAATCAAGTAAAGCTGTTTGGCAAAGAGGCCCTTTTCATCGATAACTGAGAGGGGCCCGTTTTTAATTATTTCTGCGTGCTCCCCCCCGCCGGCGAACAGTTCGGCGCAGCGGCGAGCCCGCTGCCTGATAGTTAATCGTAGACGCTCAGGTTGTCTGTGGAGCAAGATCACGACTGGGAAAGGGGTTTTCCATTCTTGGTGACGCTGGCTGTTGATGCCATGGGCGGTGACCACGCGCCGCGGGAGATCGTCCGCGGAGCAGCGGCCGCCCTGCAGGGGCGGCAGGACCTGGAACTTCTTCTTGTCGGCCGCCGGGAGCAGGTTGAACAGGCTCTGGAGGGGATCGATTATCCGGCTGAACGGCTGAAGCTGATTCATGCCGACGAGGTTATTCA
The DNA here is from genome assembly GCA_012510325.1 of Bacillota bacterium. GTDB lineage: Bacteria > Bacillota > Dethiobacteria > DTU022 > DTU022 > JAAZPQ01. The sequence continues at coordinate 9,043 of JAAZIG010000055.1, read as the reverse complement.
GGGAGATGATCATCCGGCCCTCGCTATCCGGCGGAAAAAAAGGTCATCCCTCGTTACAGCGCTGCGGCTGGTGCGGGAGGGGGAGGCCGATGCGATTTTGAGCGCCGGCAATACCGGGGCGCTGATGGCCGGAGCGCTTCTTGTTCTGGGACGCTTGCCCGGAGTGACCCGACCGGCCCTGCTGGCGGTAATACCCGGTTTTGGCGAAAAGCCGTTTGTGCTCGTCGATGCCGGAGCCAATATGGATGCTCGTTCCGGGCACCTGCTCCAGTATGCGTTCATGGGTCGGATCTATGCCCGGAAGCTGCTGAATCGACCGGCGCCGAAGGTGGCCCTGCTCAATGTCGGGGCGGAGACAAACAAAGGCAACCGGCAGCTAAAAAAAGCTTTCCCCCTTCTGCAGGAATATTTGGACGGTTTCTGCGGTAATGTTGAAGGGACCGACCTGTTTTCAGGCGCCGCCGATGTGGTTGTCTGCGACGGTTTTGTGGGAAACATTCTGCTGAAAACAGTGGAGGGGCTTGGACGGGCTGTTTTCGGCCGGTTTGCCCGGGAGCTGGCCGGCGAGCTGAGCAGCCCGGCGGGCTCTTCCCCGGTGGAGCCCGCGCTGGCGCGGTTGCGCAATCAGGTCGAGGGCGCCGGATACGGCGGCGCTCCTCTGGTCGGAGTGAAGGGTCTTTGCATCAAATGTCACGGTTCCTCGCAGGCCCGCTCCATCGAGCAGGCGGTTTTGCATCAGGCCTACCCCTTTGTGCGGCTGAAGCTGGAGGATCTGTTTCTTGAAGATCTTCGTGAAATGTCCGGCTGCTTGGAGGAAAAGGAGCTGCCGGAGCTCTCTTGAATATTTTAACAAAATTGATATACTGATTAATAATGCCGGGGCGAATAGGAATAATTAAGTTAAGTTATAGTCGATAAAACCCGGGGCTGCCCGCAACCGGTTGCGGGCCCGGGGGGGCGCCGTCCCGGCAGCCCTAAAAATAGCTGCGGTTACACTTTTCCTTTTCCTGCCGGCATGACGGCGACAGGAGAGAGGATCTGCCAAAGGAGGTGAGCGGGATGGACGTTGAAGATAAGGTTAAAGCCATCGTTTCCGAACAGCTCGAGGTCTCCCTGGACAGCTTGACTACAGAGACAACCTTTGAGGAGATCGATGCCGATTCCCTCGATATTGTTGAGCTGGTCATGGCGCTGGAAGAAGAATTTGATCTCGAGATCTCGGACCAGGAGATCGAGGATATCCAGACGCTTGGTGATATCATCAGTTTTATAGAGAAGAAGGTTTAGCCAAATATATTCCGATGAGGCGAAAGATGAGCAAGACAGAAAAGCAGGCGGGCTCCTGGACGGAGCGGGTCGGCAATTTTCTTAAGGAGCAAGGGTGGGACATCAAAGAGAGCAGCCTCTACGAGCTGGCGCTGACGCATTCATCGTTTGCCCATGAACAGGGCAACGGTAGCGGCCATAATGAGCGCCTTGAGTTTTTGGGGGATGCCGTTTTACAGCTGGTGATGAGCGATCATCTTTATTTCTTATATCCCCGCCTTCCTGAAGGAAAACTGACCAGACTGCGGGCCGATCTGGTTTGCGAAGCCACTCTCGCCGCGCTGGCAGCAGATCTGGATCTGGGGCCCTATTTGAGGCTGGGCAAGGGGGAAGCGGCCGCCGGCGGCGCCGGCCGCCCCTCGCTGCTGGCGGATGCCGTGGAGGCCCTTTTCGGCGCCCTTTACCTAGATCTGGGACTGGAGAGATGCCGCTGGCATATTCTGCAGCTTTACCGACCTGCCCTGGAAAATCTGGAAGAGGGCGACCTGCGGTATGACTACAAGACGCTGCTGCAGGAGTTCACTCAGGCCCGGGAGGGGATCACTCCGGAGTACCGGATTATCCGGGAAAGAGGGCCGGATCACGAAAAGATCTTTGAGGCGGAGGTCCTCTTGGGCGGCCGCCGCTCGGCCGGTCGGGGCAGCGGCAGGAGCAAAAAAGAGGCGGAGCAGGCGGCGGCCGAAGAAGCCTGGCTCAAGCGAACTTGAGCTGCCGATGCTGAGGCCGCAGGAGACCGCCCGGAAGCGTTTTTGCGCTGCTCCGGAAGGTATTTCCTGAGCTCATCGAGAATAGTATAGCGGGAAACAGGTCGTTTCCCGGAGCTCAACCGACCGCAATCCGGCGGTGCAGCCGGCAGGTGGTTGAGCTTTGACTGCTCGTGATTAACCGGCCCGGTCGGGCCGCTCTGTTTTTACCCCTCAAGGAGAGAAGCGATGTATTTAAAACAGATGGAGCTGTTCGGGTTCAAATCCTTTGCCGATAGGACGGAACTGGAATTCAACAAGGGGATTACTGTGATCATCGGCCCGAACGGCTGCGGCAAAAGCAATCTTGTCGATGCGGTCCGCTGGGCGCTCGGTGAGCAGAGTGCGAAATCGCTGCGCGGCAGCCGCATGGAGGAGCTCATTTTCTCCGGCAGCGATGTGCGCAAAGCCCTCAATTTTGCAGAGGTGACCCTTACCTTCAGCGATGTCGGGCCGGTTTTAAACCTGGAATATGATGAGATCACCGTGAGCCGACGAATCTACCGCTCCGGAGAGAGCGAATATCTGATCAACGGTACCCCCTGCCGCTTAAGGGATATCACCGAGCTGTTTTTGGATACGGGAGTGGGACGGGAGATCTATTCTGTTGTCGGGCAGGGTCGGGTGGAGGAGATCATCAACAGCAAGCCGGAGGACCGGAGGGAAATATTCGAAGAGGCCGCCGGCATATTCAAATACAAGCTTCGCAAAAGTGAAGCCCGGCGGCGCCTGGAAGAGACCAGGGAAAATCTGGTCCGGGTGCAGGATCTGATCTTCGAGCTGGAGATGCAGATCGAACCGCTCACCGGGCAGGCCGAGACGGCCCGCCGCTACCGGGAACTGCACGGGCGGATGCGGGAGGCCGAAAAAAAGCTTTATTCCTACGGTCTCCGCAGCGCTCGAAGCGGGCTCGCCACGGTGGAGGAGCGGCTGCAAAAGGTCGCCGCTTCACTGGGCGAAGAGGCCGCCCGCGGGGCGCTGCAGGAAGAAAAGTTACAGCAGCTCAAGCTGCAGCAGCAGGAGGAGGGGCGCGGTTACGCCGGGCTGGAGCAGGAAGTGAACCAGGCTTTCAGGGAGATGGAAAGGCAGGAGAGCGAGCTGCGCCTTCTCGAAGAAAGGGAAGGCCGCTGCCGGGAGCAGATCGGGCAGAGCGAGCGGCGCCTGGAGCAGCTGGCGGCAATTGTTGAAGAGCTCAACGATGAGAGGGAGAGCTGCGCCCGGGAGCTGCAGGCAAAAAGGGAGGCGCTGCTTCGCGAAGAAGAAAACTGCCGGATCCTTCGCCTGAACCAGGAACAAAAGGAGAGGGAAGCCTCCGGCGGGGAGCTGGAAAGGCAGCAGCAGCAGATCTTCCGCGCCCAGGCCCGGCTGAAGGCTCTCGAGGCTTCGCAAGAAGAGCTCCGGCAGCAGAAAGAGCGTTCCCGCCGCCGCCGGGAGCTGCTGCGGCAGGAGGAGCTTGCCCTGAGCGGGGAGCTGGAGCAGCTCCGGGCCCACCGGGCGAAACTGCAGGAAGGGCTCCGGGTTTCCCGGGAGTCCCTCCGGGAGACGGAGATAGAGGCGGCCGGAGCGGAAAGCCGTCTGAGTGAGCTCCGCGGGGCTGCTGCGGAGCTGCAGGAGAAGGTGCAGCGCTGCCGTGAAGAGCTGGGTGGGATCAACAGCCGGTTGCAACTGCTTCAGGAGCAGGAGACCGGTTTGAAGGGCTATTACCGGGGGGTCCGGGAGGTCATGAAAGCCGGCGACAGTCTTTCTGGAATCATCGGCCCCGTCGTCGATCTGCTGACAGTGGAAGAGCGCTATCTGCAGGCCATAGAGACGGCCCTCGGACCGGCGCTGCAATATATTGTTGTCGAAACGGAACAGGCCGCCCTGGCGGCGGTTCGTTTTCTTAAGAAAAGAAATCTGGGCTGGTCCACCTTTTTACCCCTGGATACGATCAGCATCGGTGAATCGGTGCTCGAACGCTACCCGCAGTGGCGCGAGATCGACGGTGTTTACGGCAAGGCTTCGGAACTGGTGGGGATAGAGCCGGCCTACAAAAAGGTGGCGCTCTACCTGCTCGGCTCGATTCTGGTCTGCCGCGATCTTGAAGTTGCCGCCAAGGCGGCCCGGTTAACCGGATATCGCTGTCGGCTTATCTCCTTGGAGGGTGATCTGATCAACCCGGGAGGGGCGATCAGAGGGGGGAGCATGCCCCGGCGCAGCGCCGCCCTGCCGCTGGGCCGCCGCCGGGAGATCGAAACGCTTAAGCAGGAGCTCGCCACTGCGAGCGAAAGGAAGCGCAACTGGGAAGAGCAGATCGCCGTGCTCAGGCAAAAGGTGGAGCGGGAGTCGGCTGTGCTTGCCGGGCTCAGGCAGCAGGGGAACAAAGAAAGTGAAGCGCTGCGGGAGATTGAACAAGCGGTGCAGGAGAAAGACACCGCGATCCGCATCATCGAGCAGCGCCGGGAGGACGGAGCCGCTTTGCTCAAGGAGCTGGCCGCCGAGGAGAAAGAGTTGAACCGGCGCCGGGAGCTGCTGGCCGGACAGAGCCGCTCGGTTGCCGATGAGATCGCTGCCGCTGAAGAGAAGCTGGTCGGGATGAAGGAGCTTTTCCGGCGCGGCCTTGCCGAGAGACAGGAGCTGGATGAATCTGTCACCGGGGCGAGGCTCCGCCTGAATTCACTGCAGGAACAGGAGCAGGCCCTGCAGCACAACCTCAGAAGAGTCTCTTCAGAGCTGCTCCGGCCGCAGCAGGAGCAGGAAGAGAAGCGGCGGGAAAAGGAAGCGCTCGAAAAAGCGCTGGCCGAAAACCGGGCCGGTTTTCAGGAGGCGGAGGCGTTGGCCAAACAGCTCCGCGAGAAAAGCGCCGCCCTGACCGGGGAGCTGCAGGAGGAGAAGAAAAAAATTGACGGACTGGCCGGGGAGCTGGTCGGCCTGGAGGAGGAGCAGCGCCTCAACCGGAAGCGTCTGGCCCGCTATGAGCGCCGCGAACGCCAGCTGGCCGTGGAGCAGAGCCGGCTGCAGACCGAGATCACCTATCAGCAGGACCGCTTCGCCGACCTTTTTGGCACGGCGCAGCCGCTTGAGCCGGAGCCTGACTTCGATGCTGCCGAGAGCGAGGAGCTGATCAAGGTTTTGCGTGAGGATATCGAGGTTCTCGGTGTGGTTAACCTGGGCGCCATCGAGGAGCTGGCCCGGCTGCAGGAACGGATCGGTTTCCTGCAGGAGCAGCAGGAGGACCTGCAGCGGGGCGAGCTTTCCTTGCGCCGGATTATCGAGGAGATCGATGAGCGGATGGTCCATTTCTTTAATGAAGCTTTCGCCAAGATCAGTCAGAACCTGGAAAAGATCTTTAGCGAGCTTTTTGAAGGGGGCCGGGTGCTGCTCAGACTGACGGATCCGGAAAATGTCCTCGAGGCGGGTATCGAGATCATCGCTCAACCGCCGGGGAAAAAGCTGCAGAACATCTCGTTGCTTTCCACGGGAGAGAAGACGCTTACCGCGGTGGCGCTGATCTTTGCCATCCTCCAGTTCAAGCCCGCTCCCTTCTACCTGCTGGACGAAATTGAGTCGGCTCTGGATGATGTCAACCTCTCCCGCTTCATTGCCTATTTGAAGGGGGCTTCCGAAAGCGCGCAGTTTATTCTCATTACCCACCGCCGGCGGACGATGGAAAAAGCCGACGTGATCTATGGAGTGACCATGCCCGAAGAGGGGGTCTCTGCGCTGGTCTCCCTGGAGCTCGATGAAAAGGTAAGCTGAGGGGGAGTATGAATTTGAGTCTGGTAGAGCGTTTCAAAACGGGCCTGGCCCGGAGCAAAGAAGGGTTTTTACGGCGTCTGGATCACCTCTTTCGCGGAGGGGAGCTTGACGATGAATTTTATGATGACCTCGAGGAAACCCTGATCCTCGGGGATGTGGGCGTGGAGGCTTCCTTGAAGCTTGTGGAAAAGCTCCGCCTCGAGAGCAAGCGCCGCAAGGTGCGCGAGCGCGGCCAGGCTCGGGAAATCCTCGTTCAGGAGATCGCGGCGCTGCTGGCAGGAGCGGCAGAGCCGGTCAAGCCGGCGGGTGAACCCCTCGTTATTCTGCTTGTCGGGGTCAACGGATCGGGGAAGACGACCACGGCGGCGAAGCTGGCCCACCGCTACCGTCAGGAAGGCCGCGAGGTGCTGCTTGTTGCCGGAGACACTTTTCGCGCAGCCGCAGTTGAACAGCTGCAGATTTGGGCCGAAAGAGCGGGAGCGGCGCTGATCAAGCAGCAGCCGGGCTCCGATCCTTCGGCGGTCTTTTTCGATGCTCTGCAGGCTGCCCGGGCCCGGCACATCGATGTGGTCATCGGCGATACCGCCGGACGGCTGCACACCAGGACCAACCTGATGGAGGAGCTGAAGAAGATCAACCGCGTCATCGACCGGGTCCAGCCGGGTGCGCCACACTGCGTGCTGCTGGTTATCGATGCCACCACCGGCCACAACGGCATTGCCCAGGCGCTTCACTTCAACGAAGCGGTGCCGGTTACAGGTCTGGTGCTGACCAAGCTTGACGGAACCGCCCGCGGCGGCATCGTTGTGGGGATTCAGGATATTCTCAAGGTGCCGGTCTGCTATGTGGGCATCGGCGAGAAAATTGGCGATCTGCTCCCCTTCGCCGCCGACGACTTTGCCCGCGCCTTGCTGGCCTGAACGGCCTCTCCTTCCTTCCGCCGACTCCGGGAGCACCGGCAAGTGGTCTCCGGCAAGCTTATTTTCCCCTTTGGCCAAGCCGCCTCCTCTTCTGTTTTACCCCCGCCGGAGTTGCCAAACAGTCAATTTTACTGACAGACTGATCATTGTTCTGCAAGCTTGCAATTTTTACTGCCATCTGGTAGACTGAGAGTGTAAAGGGAAAAACCTTTACAGAGGTGCTATGCTCGATAAACTAAACCGAACTAATTTGCTCTTTGATATCTACAGTTCACTGCTGACGAAGCGCCAGCAAGAGGTGCTGCGGCTTTATTACAGCGACAACCTGTCGCTCGGTGAGATTGCCGCTGAATACGGGGTCAGCAGACAGGCGATCTATGACCTGATTCGGCGGGCGCTTACCTCGATTGAGAGTTTTGAGGAGAAGCTGGGGCTGTATGCGCAATACTGTTTTCAGGAGGCCCTCCTTCAGGAAGCCGGGTCCCTTCTGGAGCAGTCCGTAGGCTCCCGGGAAAGGCGGCGCCTTCAGGAAATTATCGAGCAGCTGCAACAAAATAACGAGCAGTAGGCGGTGGGGAGAAAGCGATGTTTGCCAGCCTGGCTGAAAAATTACAAAATACACTGCGCCGGTTGCGCGGTAAGGGAAAATTGAGCGAAAAAGATGTTGATCTGGCCTTGCGCGAGATCCGTCTGGCCCTGCTGGAGGCGGATGTCAATTTCAAGGTGGTCAAAGACTTTGTCGTTGGGATCCGGGAGCGGGCCGTCGGTGAAGAGGTCAGGCGCAGCCTGACGCCGGGGCAGCAGGTGGTCAAGATTGTTCATGAAGAGCTGACCGCTCTGATGGGCCGCGAGCAGAGCAAGATTATCCTGTCCGGCTCACCCGCCGTGGTTATGCTGGCAGGGCTGCAGGGATCGGGGAAGACGACCACAGCGGTCAAGCTGGCGGTGAATTTAAGCCGGAGCGGGCGCAAGCCTCTCCTGGTGGCGGCGGATACCTATCGCCCCGGTGCCGCCGAGCAGCTGCAGGTGCTGGCCGATACGGCGGAGCTGCCCTGCTACAGGAACGACGGGGCCGCCCCGCTGCAGATCTGCCGCGAAGCGGTTCGTCTGGCGGAAAGGGAAGGGTATGAGCCGGTGATCCTTGATACCGCCGGCAGACTGCATCTTGACGATGCGATGATGGATGAGCTGAAAACAATCAAAGCGCAGCTGAAGCCGGCAGAGCTGCTCCTGGTGGTCGATGCCATGACCGGCCAGGATGCGGTCAATGCGGCTTCTGCTTTTCATGAAGCCCTCGGCCTGACGGGAGTGATCCTGACCAAGCTGGACGGGGATGTTCGCGGTGGGGCGGCGCTCTCGGTGCGGACGGTGACCGGATGTCCCATCAAGTTTGCCGGAGTGGGTGAAAAGATCGACGCTCTGGAGCCTTTCCATCCGGAAAGGATGGCTTCGCGGATCCTGGGGATGGGCGATCTGCTCACGCTCATCGAGAAGGCTGAAGCCGGTTTTGATCAGGAAAAGGCGCGGCAGCTGGAGCAGAAACTGCGGCGGCAGGAGTTTACCCTTGACGATTTCCTGGAGCAGCTGCAGCAAGTCCGCCAGATGGGCAATATGGAAGATATCCTGGCCATGCTGCCGGCGGCGCAGGTCCCCAAAGATTTGCAGCGCCTTCAGGTTGATGAGAAACAGTTTGGGCGCATCGAGGCGCTCATCACTTCGATGACCCCGCAGGAGCGCAACAACCCGGCGATCATCAACAGCAGCCGGCGGCGTCGTATCGCCGGCGGCAGCGGGAATACGGTCCAGGATCTCAACAGGTTGCTCAGCCAGTTTTCTCAGATGAAGAAACTTTTCAAGCAGGTGGGATCCATGGAGAAAAAAGGGTTTAAGCATATCGGGAAAGGAAAACGGGGTTTCCCCTTTTTCTAATAGAAAAAGAAACTGTTGTTTCAAGTTGTGGAGGTGAATAGAGTGGCAGTACGGATCAGACTCAAGAGAATGGGAGCCAAAAAGAAACCATTTTACCGGATTGTGGTTGCTGATTCCCGCTTTCCCCGGGACGGCCGATTTATCGAAGAGATCGGTTACTATAATCCAACGACCAAGCCTTCGACCTTTGAAGTGGACCGGGAGAAGGCGGAGATGTGGCTTTCGCGCGGTGCCAGGCCATCCGACACGGTCAGACTGATCTTTGAAAAAGCCGGTGTGGTGAATTAGAGCATCCCTGCGAGGTGGAGAGTTTATGGAACAGATGCTGGAGCAGATTGCCAAAGCTCTTGTCGACCACCCGGATCAGGTGAGGGTGAGCCAACTTGA
>JAAZIG010000365.1 GCA_012510325.1 Bacillota bacterium | reverse complement strand
CGCTTCATGTCATACTGAGCGCAGCGAAGTATTTCAAATGTCGCTGTATCCTGACTCCAATGGCTGGCTGAGCCACGGGGGTGAGCCACAGGGACGGATCTCCTGGCTCATTTTGCAGCGCGGGGACTGCTCTCGCGGTGCATTTTCAGGAAGCTCTCTCCCGATTTACTGCCATCCTGCCCTGACTAATAGCCATTCTTCTCTCGCTTCATGTCATACTGAGCGCAGCGAAGTATCTGGAATGTCGCTGTATCCTTGTGACCGCCTTTCGCATTGCACTCCGCTGTTTCTTGCAGCATTCTTTAGCTCAAGTAACAAGGTTGCGTACAGCTCCTTCAGGATGACTTCAATGGCTGGATGAGCCACGAGGGTGGGCCACGGGGACGGATCTCCTGGCCCATTTTCAACCGCGGGGACTGCTCTCGCGGTTCATTTTTTAAAAGTTCTCTCCTATTTGCTGCCATCCTGCCCCTGCTAATAACCATTCTTCTCTCGCTTCATGTCATGCTGAGCGCAGCGAAGCATCTCAAATGTCACTGTATCCCAGTGACCGCCTTTCGCATTGCACTCCGCTGTTTCTTGCAGCATTCTTTAGCTCAAGTTACAACGTTTGCGTACAGATCCTTCAGGCTTCCAGTGGCCGGATGACAATAAATAATAATTTTCATAAAAATTAACTTAACCAATAGAGGGTTTAATCAAAAGATAGAGAATCATTAGTGGTGGCACGAATATGATATTAGTGACACAATGGTGTCCGATCGCGATTTCTTCACTGTTTTACCGGCGGGGCAGTTAATGTTAGGAGAGGGAGTTGTAATCTTGCAGAGCAAGTTTGTCTATCCCTTTAGCGCACTTATGGGACAGGATAAAATGAAAAAAGCGCTTTTGTTAAATGCGATCAACCCCCGGTTGGGCGGTGTTCTGATCAGGGGGGAGAAGGGCACCGCCAAATCCACGGCGGTGCGTTCTCTAGCCGCTCTTTTGCCGGAAATTCCGGTAATTGCCGGGTGTTCCTACCAGTGTGATCCCTTTCAGCCCGGGAAACGGTGCCTTGATTGCCGGGAAAACAGCAGCGGAGCAACGCCACCTTCGGTCCGGCGGCGGGTGCAGGTGGTTGATCTACCCGTATCCGCTACCGAAGACCGGGTGGTAGGCAGCCTCGATTTTGAATTTGCGGTAAAGCAGGGGGGGCGCCGCTTTGAACCTGGCCTGCTAGCCCGGGCAAACCGGGGGATCCTCTATGTGGACGAAGTTAACCTGTTGGACGATCATATTGTGGATCTGCTGCTCGATGCGGCGGCACTGGGGATCAATTTTGTCGAGAGGGAGGGGCTTTCTTACAGCCACCCGGCTGAATTTATTTTAGTGGGCACGATGAATCCGGAAGAGGGGGAGCTGCGTCCCCAGCTGATCGACCGCTTTGGCCTCTGTGTGCAGGTCGAGGGTGAGAGCGATCCGGCTGTGCGGGTGGAGATTATCAAGCGGCGGGAGTCTTTTGATCTCGATCCGCTAGATTTTCTGGACAGATGGGCTGAAGAAGAAGCAAGAATGTGCCGGAAAATCGTTTCCGCCCGGGATTTGCTCCCCGGGGTGATCATGGAGCCGGGGCTGGAAGAGCTGGTTACCCGTATCTGCACCGAAGCGCTGGTTGCCGGGCACCGCGCCGATTTGGTGATGACCGCTTGCGCCCGCACTCTGGCTGCCTTTCACGGGAGAGCGGCAGTTGGCGAAGACGATGTCCACGAAGCGGCGGAATATGTTTTGCCCCACCGCATGCGGGAGGCGCCTCCGCCGCAGCAGCAGCCGGAGCCGCCGGCTCCGGAAGAACCCGATGAGCCCGACGAGCCGGAAAACGAAGCGGAACAGGCGCAGGAACAGGAGCAGCAGCCCGCCGGTGCTCCGGAAATGGAAGAAGAATCACAGGGGGAAGAACAGGAACACTCCCAAAAGGAAGCACCGCCTCAGGGCGTTTCCGAAAAAGTGTTTGCGGTGGGAGAACCTTTTCCCGTGCGCCGGATCAGCTACAAGGTCACCGGGGTTCTGCGCCGGGGTTCCGGGAGGAGGTCCCGGGGCCGCACCGCCACCAAATCGGGGCGTTACGTGCGGAGCACCCTGCGCTGGGAAAGAGAGGATCTTGCCTTTGACGCCACCCTTCGGGCAGCCGCGCCGTACCAGAGGCGCCGCCGGCGGGACGGGGTTGCCGTGGTTATTGAGCCCGGTGATCTGCGTGAAAAGGTGCGCGAGAAAAGGGTGGGCAATTTCCTTCTTTTTGTTGTCGATGCCAGCGGTTCCATGGGTGCACAGCAGCGGATGGTGGAAGCCAAGGGAGCTGTATTATCGTTGCTGCTGGATGCCTATCAAAAGCGTGATCGCGTCGGTTTGGTGGCCTTCCGGGGGGAAGAGGCGGAGGTGGTTCTGCCGCCCACCAACAGCGTGGAGCGTGCTCAGGTCCTTCTGGAAGAGCTCCCCACCGGAGGACGGACTCCTCTCTCTGCCGGACTGGTTAAATCATATGAGGTCGCCAGAGCGCATCTCTACAAAGACCCCGATATCAGGCCGCTGCTCATTGTAATCTCTGACGGCAAGGCCAATGTCAGTTTGGGTGAGGAGAGACCGCTGGCCGAAGCCGCCCGCGCCGCCGGGATGATCAGGGAGGAAGAGCAGATCAGGAGTTTGGTAGTAGATGTGGAGAAGAGCGGTTTCCTTTCATTCGGCCTGGCCCGGCAGCTGGCCGAGGTGATGGATGCCGATTATTACGAGCTTGATGAGCTGAAGGCAGACCGCTTGGTCGAGGCGGTTCACGGTGTTCTGGGAGGGTGAACTGCAAAAAGGGGCGGCAGTCGATTAAACAGTAGTGAAAGGGCTGGTAACATGGCACAAATTGTCGGAGATAGCGTCAGGTATATTTACCCCTTTACCGCATTGGTGGGGCAGGAAAATATGAAGCTGGCCCTGGTCTTGAATGCGATCAATCCGAAGCTGGCCGGCGTCTTGATCCGCGGTGAAAAAGGGACGGCCAAGTCAACGGCGGTGCGCGCTTTGGCGGCGCTGCTGCCGGATAATGAAGTGGTGCTCGGCTGCCCCTTTGGCTGCGACCCCGCAGATATTACCACGATGTGCTCCTCCTGCAGGGAGCGGCAGCACAGCGGGGCGGTGCCGGAAAGGGGAGCGCGTCGGATGAAGGTGGTTGAGCTGCCCGTCTCTGCCACAGAGGACCGGGTGGTGGGGACCCTGGACCTGGAGGAGGCCATCAAAAAAGGGGAAAAGCGCTTTGAGCCCGGTGTCCTGGCCGAAGCCAACCGCGGCATTCTGTATATGGATGAAGTCAATCTTTTGGACGACCATATCGTTGACGTTTTGCTGGATTCGGCGGCCATGGGGGTCAATACCGTGGAGCGCGAAGGGGTCTCCTTTACCCATCCGGCAAATTTTATGCTGGTGGGAACGATGAACCCGGAAGAGGGCGAGCTGAGGCCGCAGCTGCTGGATCGTTTCGGTTTGTGTGTGCAGATCGAGGGGATTTTGGATCCCCATCAGCGGGTCGAGGTCATTCGCCGGAGAGTGTCTTTTGAGGAGGGCCCCGCCGAATTTTGCGCCCGTTGGGAAGGGGAGCAGGAAAAGCTCCGCCGACAGATCATCGCGGCAAAAGAGATGCTGTTGCAGGTGCGGGTGCCCGAGAAGATGCTCTACCTGATCGCCGAGATCGCCGTGGAAATGGGCGTGGACGGGCACCGCGCCGATCTGATTATGATGAAGGCGGCAAAGACGAGGGCTGCCCTTCAGGGGCGCGAGAGTGTCAGCGAGGAAGATATCCGCGCCACGGCCGATCTGGCTCTGGTGCACCGGATGCGGCGCAAGCCATTCCAGGATCTTTCCCTGGATCAGCAGAAACTGGCGGGGATCATGGAGGGGCAAAAGTAGCAGTTTGAAACGGCAGGGTGTGGTAACTGTACAGAGGCAGGGAGTGTTCTATTTGATTGAGATAAGCGGACTGTGCAAACAGTACAAGGAAGTCAGAGCGGTTGACAATTTGAACCTGACCGTAAAGGCGGGGGAGATCTTCGGCCTGCTGGGGCCCAACGGTGCGGGAAAGACCACCGTCATCCGCATCCTGACCACACTGGCCCGCCCCACAGGGGGAAAAGTGCTGATCAACGGCCGGAAGATATCCCGCGGTAACGCGGTGATCAAGAGAGAGATCGGGGTTGTTTCCCAAAGAGAAAATTTAGACATCAAGCTGACGGCGCGGGAAAACATGGAGTTGCACGGACGGCTCTTCAAACTGCCTCCCGGGGAAAGGCGCGCCCGGACGAAGGAGCTCCTCGATTTTGTCAATTTAAGCGAACGCGCGGCGACTGCGGTAGAGCATTTTTCCGGGGGGATGAAAAGGCGCCTGATGATTGCCCGCGCCCTGATGCATGAGCCGCGGCTCCTCTTTTTGGATGAGCCGACAGTGGGACTGGATCCGCAGGTGCGCCGCAAGATCTGGGATCTGATCAGAAGCCTCAACAACCGGGGAATTACGGTTCTTTTGACCACCCACTATATTGAGGAGGCGGAGCTGCTCTGCCACCGTGTGGGGATCATGAACCGGGGCCGGTTGATCGCTCTGGGTACTCCGACAGAGCTCAAGCAAAAGGTGGGCAAGGTGGTGGTGGAGATCCCCAACAACAGGGTTACCGGTTACAACGATGAAACGAAGTATCTTGTCTTTGAAAACAGGGGCGAGGCGCTCCGCTATGCCTCAGGGTTGCAAGATAATCTGGTGATCCGGGAAAGCAATCTGGAAGATGTTTTTGTAGAGCTGACCGGGCACAAAGTGGGGGATTAGCGATGCTCATGGAGCTGATTTACGATACGTACACCGTGTTCTGGCGGGAGATGATTTTGCTGCGGAAAAAGTTCAGAAGTTTTTTTGCCGGCAGCATGGTCAGTCCGCTGCTCTACCTGCTCTCCTTTGGCTGGGGGCTGGGCAGAAACATTCAGATCGACGGTACCAGCTACCTCAATTTTGTTGTCCCCGGCATCGTTGCCTTGAGCGCTATGAACGGCAGCTACAGCGCCGCAGGAACTTCTTTGAGCGTCAGCCGACTTTATCACAAAACGCTTGAGGAATTTCTGACCGCCCCGATCAGCGTGCTTTCACTGGTGCTAGGGAATGTTTCCAGCGGCTGTTTTCGCGGTCTTTTCTCTTCGAGTCTGATCATTTTATTCTCTTATTTTTTCGGAGCAAATCTGCATCTGAGCGGGTGGTTTTTTGTTTCCCTGCTGCTGACCTGTTTTCTGTTTGCCGCCCTGGGACTGGTGGCGGCGATGGTGGTCAACAGCCACGAAGGGATGTCCCGCTTCAGCACCTTTGTGATCCTGCCGATGACTTTTCTGTGCGGAACATTTTTTAAAGTGGAAAATTACCCCGCTGCAGTGGCCACATTGGTGAAAATACTGCCTCTGACCCATTGCTCCATCTCGCTGCGGGCTATTGCGATGAGGGCGGAGTTTCCCCTTGTTTCCCTGCTGATTCTGGCTGCCTATGCCGCAGTTTTGTTTGCCCTCGGTATGTGGGTGACCGCCCGGGTGGAGTGAGGCTGGTTGATTTGCCGTAACGGCAGAATAAATTTCTGGAGTTGAGCGACAAGTGAGCATTCCGGAGACCGGCAAAGATGGCGCCGGCGTAATTGAATTTGAAGAAATTTATCAAAGATCCACTGCCCGCAAGTTAACCGTGATTGCGATTCTGTTGATCCTGCTCATCGTAATACTGCTGGTTTCCACTGCCACCGGGGTGGCGGGGATCACGGTTTCCGATGTCGCCCGTGTCATTGTGAGCAAAATTATTCCCGGTTTGCAGCTGGCCACAATCAGTGAACTGGCCGAGGTGATCGTGGTGGAGCTACGGCTTCCCAGGATATTCCTGGCAATACTTGCCGGATTTAGCCTCGCCGGAGCCGGAGCGGTTAAGCAAAGTGTGCTGCGCAACCCGCTGGTTTCTCCTTTCACCCTGGGGATATCGGCCGGGGCTTCTTTGGGGGCGGCTATCGCCATTGTTATGGGGAAAAGTGTCCTGGGCAGCTCCTTTGTTGTGGCCGGGAAATACTTAATTGTCTGCAACGCCTTTCTCTTCGGCATGATCACAATGCTGCTGATCTATGGTATCGCCAAGATAAAAGGAGCAATCCCCGAAACGCTAATCCTCGCCGGTGTGGCCCTGGGGTACCTTTTTCAGGCCGGAGTCTCTTCACTCAAGTATTTTTCCGATCACGAGGCCTTAAAAGATCTGGTCGTCTGGCTGATGGGCGGTCTGTGGGGAGCCACCTGGGAGACGGTGTTGATCCTTCTGCCCATTGTACTAATCTGTTTGCTCTTGCTGGAGCGCCACACCTGGGATCTCAACGCCCTCAGTGCGGGCGAAGAGGTGGCCAAAAGTCTGGGGGTCAATGTGGACCGGTTGAGGCTGACGACCCTGATCCTGGCGACGCTGATGGCTTCCAGCACAATTGCCTTTACCGGAATAATCGGTTTTATCGGGCTGGTTTCACCGCATCTGTGCCGCTTCCTGGTCGGCTCGGACAACCGCTTTCTGCTCCCCGCCGCGGCGCTGATGGGGGCGGTGCTGCTTCTGCTGGCCGATACCCTGGCGCGGATTGTGCTGGCGCCGGTGGAGCTGCCGGTGGGGATTTTAACATCGCTTATCGGGGCGCCGTTCTTTTTGTACCTGCTGCTGCGGAAAAAGCAGCTGCACTGGTAGGGAAACAGCCGTCATCGGGAAGAGTGGGGCCGCATCTGCAAGATTCTTATTCGGATACCGTTGACAGATTATTTTGAGAGGAGAAACGGGTGTGCTAAAAATTACCGCGATTGTATGGCAGAGCCACAGCACCACGGTGCGGCAGGCGGGTGAGCTGCTCAGTGAGTGGTGCGATCTACAGGTCTATTCAGCCCGCTATTTGGATGAAGGTCGGGAGGACTATGACTCCGCCCTGAAAGATCTGGCTGAGGCGGACCTGGTCTTCTTCTACCGGACTGCCGGCGAAGCGATCTGGGATGAGCTGGAAAATGTGGTGACAGAGATGAACAAACAGGTGCTCTGTCTGGGGTCCGATCCCAGTCTGTGGCTGCTGTCGACGATCCCGCTGGAAGTGGTCGACAGATGCAACACTTATCTTGTGTACGGCGGTGTCGACAACTTTGCCCAGATGCTGCGCTATCTAGCTGTGCAAGTTTTTGGATTATCGCTTGACTACCTTGAGCCCTTGGCTCATCCCTGGGAGGGGCTCTATCACCCCGATGCCCCGCAGCCCTATTTCGACGATCCGGAAGCTTATCTGGACTGGTACAAACCGCGGAGCGCACCGACCGTCGGCCTGCTCTTTTCGCGGGGCTACTGGGTGAACAACAATATTGCCGTGGAGGAGCTGTTGATCAGGCTCTTTGAAGCGGAAGGTTTCAATGTCATCCCCGCTTTTTGCTACTCCACCAAAGATCTGGAGCTGGGGACGAAGGGGTCTGCCGGGGTGGTCCGGGAATATTTCCTGGACCGGGAAGGACAGCCGCGGATTGATGCGGCGGTCAAGCTGATTTCATTCTTTCTGGAGACCAAAACAGGCGAGGAGATTCACAGCGAGGCCGCGGCGCTTTCCGGAGTAGAACTGCTCAAAAAGCTAAATGTTCCCGTATTTCAGCCCGTGGTCTCCTTTTACCGCACTATCGATGAGTGGCGCGCCGATCCCCAGGGTTTGAGCAGCGAGATCTCCTGGTCCATCGCCATGCCCGAATTTGAAGGGGTGATCGAGCCCCTTTTTATCGGCGGTCTCTGTAGGGACGGCGCTCTGGAATTCAGGGATCCCCTGCGGGAGCGCTGCCTCCATCTGGTCTGCCGGGTGGCAAAATGGATCCGCCTGGCCGGCAGACCCATAGCAGAGCGCAAAGTTGCCTTTATTTTGCACAACAACCCCTGCGCCTCGGTGGAGGCGTCTGTGGGAGGCGGCGCCAGTCTGGATACGCTGGAGAGCGTTGCCCGAATCCTCAAACAGATGCGGCGGGAAGGCTATGCCATCGAAGATCCCGGCGGCGGCAGGGAGCTGATCGACAAGATCATGGATCGCAAAGCCATCTCTGAGTTTCGCTGGACCACCACCGATGAGATCGTCAGCAAGGGCGGCGCGTTGAAGCTGGTGCCGGTGGAAGAATACAGCGAATGGTTTGACACCCTCTCGCCTCAGATCAAAAAACGGGTCAGCGAGGCCTGGGGCAGGCCGCCTGGGGAAGAGCTGAACGGGGTGCCGGCGGCGATGGTTCACGAGGGCAAGATCCTGGTGACCGGGGTGCGCTACGGCCATGCCGTTATCTGCGTTCAGCCCAAACGCGGCTGCGCCGGAGCCCGCTGCGACGGGCGGGTCTGCAAAATACTGCACGATCCGGAGATCCCGCCGCCGCACCAGTATATGGCCACGTACCGCTATCTCGAGCGCGATTTCGGCGCCGATGTGATCGTGCACGTGGGCACCCATGGCAACCTCGAATTTTTGCCGGGCAAAGGTGCGGGGCTCTCCCGGGATTGCTATCCCGATCTGGGGATAGGCACGCTGCCCCACCTCTATATCTACAATGCCGACAACCCGCCGGAGGGGGTCATCGCCAAGAGAAGGAGCTACGCCGCTCTCGTGGACCATATGCAGACCGTGATGACCGAAAGCGGCCTCTACGATGAGCTGGCCGAGCTCGATCGCTTCCTGGAGGAATACGAGAAGGCCCGCATCGCCGACCCCGCCAGGGCGCACCGCCTGGAGCATATGATCATCGACGAGATCAAAAAGACCAATCTGGACAAACAGATCAATCTGGATAACGGGCATAAAAACTTTGGCCAAATTGCCGAAGAGGCTCACGGGCTCCTTTCGATTATTCGCAACACCCAGATCCAGGACGGGATGCATATCTTCGGCCAATTGCCGGAAGGGGAGGAGCGGGTCTCGTTCATCAATTCGATACTCCGCTTTGATGCCGGTCAGGAGATCTCCCTGCGCCGCAGCGTCGCCGCGCTGATGGATCTGGAGATAGCCGCGCTGATTGGCGAGCAGAGCAAAATATCGCCGCAGCACGGCAAGTCCCACGGGGCCCTTTTGCAAGAGATCGATGTTGCGGGAAAAGCATTTATCAGACACTTTCTCACGGGACAGCCGGCTGCTCCGGCGCTGGTCCATGAGATTTTGGGGGACAGATTTCTCTGTCCGCAGGCGCTGCCCGCGCTGAACGAGGTGCTGCCCCGGGTGCTGGATCTAAATGAGCGCATCGAGGAATCCAGGGAGATCGAGGCCCTGCTCGGCGGCTTCGCGGGCGGCTATATCCCGGCCGGTCCTTCGGGGTTGATCACGCGGGGTCGGGATGATGTTTTGCCCACG
Organism: Bacillota bacterium; assembly: GCA_012510325.1. Classification (GTDB taxonomy): domain Bacteria; phylum Bacillota; class Dethiobacteria; order DTU022; family DTU022; genus JAAZPQ01. Next base: position 2,919 of record JAAZIG010000365.1, on the reverse strand, counting down.
GGACGCAACTTCTATTCCCTTGATCCCCACCGCATTCCGACGAAAGCGGCCTGGGAAGTGGGCAAGCGGCTGGCGGAAAAGGTGCTCGAAAAACACCTGGAGGAGGAGGGCCGCTACCCGGAAAATGTTGCGCTGTACTGGTCGTGCACCGATATTATGTGGGCCGATGGGGAGGGGTTGGGGCAGATGCTGTACCTGCTCGGAGTGCAGCCGAAATGGCTGCCCAACGGCCGGGTGGGCGGTCTGGAGATAATTCCGCCCGCAGAGCTGGGGCGGCCGCGCATCGACCTCACCGTGCGGGTCTCGGGGATCACCAGGGATATGTTTTCCAATTGCGTGGAGCTGCTGGACGAAGCGATTGGCATCGTGGCCGCTCTCGATGAGGCGGAAGAGCAGAATTTTGTGCGCAAGCATACGCTGACCCACCTTGAGGGCAACAAAGATCGGGAATCATGGCGCAACGCCACCCTGCGCATCTTCTCTGCCAGGCCCGGCACCTATTCCTCAGGGGTCAACCTGGCAATCTACGCCTCTGCCTGGAAAGAGGAGAAAGATCTGGCCGATATCTTTCTTTTCTGGAACGGCTACGCCTACGGCAAGGATGTTTACGGACAGGAAGCCTTCAAGCAGTTCCAGGATAATTTGCGCACTGTCGAGGTCACCTACAACAAGGTGGCCACCGATGAAAGTGATCTGTTCAGCTGCTGCTGCTATTTCGGCACCCATGGCGGCATGACGGCGGCGGCAAGGGCGGCTTCCGGGAAAGAGGTGCGCGTTTACTACGGCGACACCAGGGAGCCGGAGCATGTGGAGGTGAGAACTTTAGCCGACGAGGTGCGCCGGATAGTGCGCACAAAGCTGCTCAACCCCGCCTGGATCGAGGGGCAGAAGAGGCATGGCTACAAGGGGGCCGGCGATATCTCCAAACGAGTGGGGCGGATCTACGGATGGGAGGCGACCACCCGGGAGGTTGACGACTGGGTTTTCGACGATATCACCAAGACCTTTATTCTGGATGAGGAGAACCGCAAGTTTTTTGAAGAGCACAACCCCTGGGCGATGGAGGAGATGGCCCGCCGCCTGCTGGAGGCAAATCAGCGGGGGTTGTGGGAGGCCGATCCCGAGGTGATCGCGGGGCTCAAGGAGTACTACCTGGATATCGAGGGCTGGATCGAAGAAAGAATGGGAGAGGTTAAGGGGGATTTTCAGGGCGGCGCCGTCGATATCCTGACCCATGAAGAGGTGGCCGACTGGGGAGCGAAGATGCAGGAGATCAAGGCAAAACTAGAGGGCGGAAAACGGGGGAGTGATCGCGGGTGAAACTCGAGGTCAAGGGAGTTCGTTTTCGTTACGGGAACTGCGATATCTTAAAAGATATTGAGCTGGAGGCAAATTCAGGAGAGGTGCTGGCCATTATCGGGGCAAACGGAGCCGGCAAGAGCACTTTGATTCGCTGTATCAACAAGATTCTGAAGCCGTATACGGGAACGGTTTATCTGGACGGGAAGGAGCTCGGCAGTTTCAGTCCCCAGGAGCGCGCCTGTATGATGGGTTATGTGCCTCAGACTTCGGTAGACGCCTTTTCGTTCAACGTGATGGAAACGGTTTTGCTGGGGCGCAAACCGCACATTAACTGGAGCGTGGGCCGAAGGGATCTCGAGATTGTCAATAAGGTACTGCGGTGCATGGGGTTGACTCAACTGACGGAGCGTTACCTGCATGAGCTGAGCGGCGGGGAAAAACAGAAGGTCTTGATCGCCCGCGCCCTGGCGCAGGAGCCGGAGGTGCTGCTCCTCGATGAACCGACCAGCAATCTCGATGTCAGGCATCAGCTGGAGGTGATGGAGTTGGTTCGGGATATCGCCTGCGGACAGGGAAAGTGCGTCTTGATGGTGGTCCACGATCTCAATCTGGCGGCTCGTTTTGCAGACAAGATCATCATGCTTAAGGAAGGGGCGGTCTATGCCGCGGGAACAGCGGAAGAGGTGCTGCTTCCGGATAATATTAAAGTGGTTTACGGAGTCGAATCGATGATCGTGCATACTGAACTGGGTCCTTATGTAATCACTATCAAATCAAGCGCCCCGGAAAAAGATCCTGCCGGAAACGGATTGCGGGCGGCGGCGGCGAGCTCTTGAGGGGAGCCGCGCGCCCGGGGAAGGGGTAAGCGTCTTTGTAAGAGGTTGTCGGGTTTCGACGCATTGAGGGTTTGTTTATCAAAACAGGAGGTACCTTAATGAAATTAAAGAGCAATCTGGTGGTGTGCTGGTTGATCGTGGTGATCGCCTCTCTTTTAGTGGTGGCCGGCTGTGCCGGGAACGGGAAGGAGGGCGAACCGGAGAGCAAATTGATCACGATTACCGATTCTATCGGGAGAAGTGTAGAGCTGTCCCTGCCCCTGGAAAAGGTAATTGTGCTGAACAGCGATGCCGCCGAAGCGATGCGCATTCTGAAGGTGGATGAAAAAATAATCGGGGCGCCTGAAAATGTGATCGACCATGCTTATCTGGAGATGGGGGACAAAGAATCGGTGGGGAAATGGAATCAGCCCAGTTTTGAAAAAATGGTTGAACTGCAGCCGCAGGTCGTCATCTCCTACGCCAGCAGCAGCCCTGGCGAAGAGGTCATAGAAAAATTGGAACCCGCAGGAGTTAAGGTGGTGCTGCTCGATCTGTACAAGCCCGACCGCTACGACAGCGAATTGCTCATCATGGCGGAGATGTTCGGCCGGGAAAAAGAGGCCGCGGCTTTTGTTGAATGGAAGGCTGAGCAAATCGCGATCCTGGATCAGGTTAAAGAGGTGCCGTCGGAGCAAAGGTTAAATGTTTTCGCCATGTCGACCAGTAAATATGAACAGGAAACCTGGGGCACTTTCGGCAGCGGCACCGCCACTCACCAGGCGATTGAGCGCTCAGGGGG
>JAAZIG010000364.1 GCA_012510325.1 Bacillota bacterium | reverse complement strand
GCTCGCCTCGGGCGAAAGCGGCAAGAGCGAGAAGCATCTCGCCGGGCTCATCACCCTGATCATGGAAGCGGGCTATGAGCAGATTCTGTACAAGCGCTATCCGGATCAGTATGAAGAAAGGCTCAGGGGGATCGAAAGGCTCGCCGAAAACGCCTCCCGCTATGAATCGCTCGGGGCGTTCCTGGAGTCGCTGGCCCTGGAGGAGTCGCTCTTCAGCGGGGCCGATGAATCACCCGGCGATTATCTCACCCTCTCCACGGTACACAGCGCCAAGGGAAAGGAATGGGAGGCGGTCTTTGTCATCGGCCTTAACGAAGGCAGCTTTCCCAGTCACCGCGTCATCGATGAAGAGATGCCCGAGGAAAGGCGCCTCTTCTATGTGGCGGTGACAAGGGCAAGAAGCCACCTCTGTCTGAGCACTTACTGGCAGGATTACCGCAGCTGGGGGCCGGCTGCGGGAGCACCCTCTCTCTTTTTGAAAGAGCTGCCCCGGGAGTGCTTCGAAGCTCTCCAGGCCGGTCAGCTTGAATTTGAAGGATACTGAGGAAGGAAGCCCGGTCAGCCGGGAGCATGACCGATCTGCCTTCCGCGGCGGCGGGCGGCAGGGCATCTTTGTGAGGCGGAGCATCTCTGCCTCTGCGTGAGGAGGTTTCACCAAAATGACACTGCGCAAACTGTACGGACGGGCCACGGGGATCGGCAGCTTGCCGCATCGGGATCCGGCGGCGGCGCTCGCGCTTGTTTTCGATACGTTTAAGGAGATACCCCACTGGCCCCAGCTGCCCCGGCGCGGGGCTGTGGAGGGGCTGGCCCGGCAATATCTGAACAATCTGCTCCGGCGCAAGCTCATCGCCCTGCGGCCCAACGGAACGATCTACTTCTGCCTGGAAGAGCCCGGCTGGGAGAAGCGCTGCCTCGACTATTACGAGCTGCTGCTCTCCGGGGACGCAGAGGCCTTCGCCGAAGAATTTGCTTTTCCCGAAGAGAGCGCCGCCGGTTATTATGCCTTCATGGAGCGCTGTTCGCAGGGATTCCCCCGGGAAACGCTCTGTTTGAAAGGGCAGCTCGCCGGCCCGGTCACGGTGGGCTTCATGGTCAACGATCCCGCAGGCAAACCCTCTTTTTATGACCCTTCGCTGCGGGAGATTATTGTCAAGACCCTGGCGGCGCAGGCGCGCTGGCAGACTGAACAGTTAGGCTCATGTGACCTTCCGGCCGTTGTCTTTGTTGATGAACCGGCTCTCTATAATTATGGGACCTCCACGGCGGTGGGGCTGGGCCGGAGGGAGATCGAGGCGGCGATGGAAGAGATCTTTTCCGCCGTTCGCTCTGCCGGGGGGGCGGCGGGGATGCACAGCTGCGCCGGCAACGACTGGTCTTTGGTCGCCGGGCTGTCGCTGCAGATCATCAGTTTCGATGCCTACGATTACTTCGCCTCGCTGCTGGTCTACAGCGATGAGCTGAACCCCTTCTTTGATCGCGGCGGCGCGCTGGCCTGGGGGATAGTGCCCTCTTCGGAGAGAGCCTGGTCCGAAGATCCCTCTTCGCTGGAAACGCTTCTGCGATCGCAGCAGGAGGCGCTGAAAAGAAGGGGTGTGAGCGAACATCATCTGCGCACCCGTTATCTGATCACCCCATCCTGCGGGACCGGAACTCTTTCTCCCGAGCTGGCGGAGCGGATCTATTGCTTAACGGCGCAGCTGGTGGACAGAATATCATAAGGAGCTGGCTTGATGAAAGATGAAGAGATTAAAGCGCTAATTGCGGAGCTCTCCGCTGCTGTGGGGATCTCCGGCAGCGAGGAGAAGGTCGCGGCGGCGCTCTCCCGTCACCTGGAACCTTATGTCTCCCGGATCTGGCGGGATCGCCTGGGAAATCTCATCGCCTTCAAGGAGGGCGAAAATCCCGGAGCGGCGCCCTTTTCCCTGGCCCTGGTCGCACATCTCGATGAGATCGGGCTGATGGTTACCAGGATAGAGGAGGGAGGCGCCCTGCGCTTCACCGCTGTCGGAGGGATCGATCCGCGGATCCTTCCCGGGCAGCTCGTGGAGGTGCACGGCAAAACTGTTCTCAAGGGGGTCATCGGCGCCAAGGCGCCGCACCTGCTCACCGCCGCCGAGCGCCGCCAAGAGTTGAAAATTGATC
>JAAZIG010000363.1 GCA_012510325.1 Bacillota bacterium | reverse complement strand
TTTACGGATTGACACCCGGAGCGGTGCATATATTGAGCGTGTCTAGATTAATAATAAGGTTGTCAGCTGAAAGGAGGCGCGATCATGACGGAAGATTTAATGGCCAGGGTATCCTATCTCAAGGGGCTGGCCGAGGGGCTGTCGCTCGATGAGGAGAGCAAGGAAGGGAAGCTGCTGCTGCGTATGGTTGACCTGCTGGATAATTTTGCCGTTGAGGTGGAGCAGTTAAAAGACGACTACGAGGAGCTGTTCGAGTTCACCGAGGCTCTGGACGAGGATCTGGCCGAGCTGGAAGACGATGTTTATACTGACGACGATGACGAGGCCGATGATCTATTTCTCGAGGACAGCTTTACAGTGGAGTGTCCCAACTGCCGGGAGCTGGTCGAGATCGACGATGATCTGCTGCAGGCGGAGGGCTCGATCAAGGTGACCTGTCCCCGGTGCGGCGAGATCATCATGATCGATGATGAATCCTGGGATGACGATGATTTTGACGACCTTCTCGAGGAGATCGAAGAGGAGGCGCCGGAGTAGCCCTTAGCGCCACTCCCAAGTGATCGCATCCGGAAAGCAAACCGGTGCGGCTGTGTTGACAGCTGCACCGGTTTTTTCATGGGGAGGGGCAAGTTATCCGCCCGGGGATCATATACATAACTGCAGGCCGGGGAAAGAGCCATGCCCGGCTATTTTGTTAACAAGGGGTGCGCTTGAGGGTGGAGAGGATCAGGAAAGAGGTAGCCTTTTTTTTGCCGCAGCGGATTCGGGCGATTCTGGACCGCGCGCCGCGCTCATTCTGGCGGGGGCTGGAGGAGATCCGGCTGCGCCTGGGGCGCCCGCTGGCGCTGCACAGCCGCGCGGGCGACTGCTTCCTGAGCGAAGCGGGGACCGTGGCTGCGGCGGCGGAGGCCTACCGGCCCGGAGCGGAGGATCTGGAGAAGGCGCTGCAGCTCATCAGCAGCTCCTCGCTCTACGCTTTCAGCGAGGAGCTGCGCAGCGGCTATATCACCATCCCCGGCGGTCACCGCGTCGGCCTCTGCGGCCAGGCGGTGCTGCGGGAGGGGCGGCTCGAAAGGCTGCAGCATATCACCGGGATGAACTACCGCATCGCCCGCCAGATCAGGGGGGCGGCGCAGCCCTATCTCCACCATTTTCTCGATTACCGGCGGCGGCGGGTCTATCACAGCCTGATCATCGCCCCGCCGGGAGGGGGCAAGACCACCTTTCTGCGCGATCTGGCCCGCTGCCTCAGCGACGGGGCCGCCGGATTCGGTTTTCCCGGATTCAAGGTCGCCGTCGTTGACGAACGCTCCGAGATCGCCGGCTCTTTTCAGGGCCGGGCGCAGCTCGATATCGGCGAGCGCACCGATGTGCTCGACGGCTGCCCCAAGGCGGAGGGGATGATGCTGCTGTTGCGCTCCATGGGTCCGGAGGTCATCGTGACCGATGAGATCGGCCGGGCCGAGGATGCCGCCGCCATTGAAGAGGTGATCCACGGCGGGGTGACGGTGGTGGCGACGGCGCACGGCAGCAGCCTGGCGGAGCTGCGCTCCCGTCCGGGGCTGCGGCGGCTCTTTGACGGGGGCATCTTCGAGCGGGCCGTGATCCTGGGCTGGAGCCGGGGGGCCGGCACTGTCGAGCAGCTCTGTCGGCTGGACGAAAAAAGCGGTCCCGTGGCCCTTCCGGAAAAGGAACGGCGGAGAGGCTGAGATGCTGATGCCTGTCTGCAAGATCGCCGGGGCGCTCTGTGTGATGGCCGCGGCGC
>JAAZIG010000362.1 GCA_012510325.1 Bacillota bacterium | reverse complement strand
TCGTCAGTACTGTGGAAGAGCTGAAAGAGCTGACGATCAAACCTTCGGCTGCTTTAGTCGCCCAGACGACAGGGCAGAGCGCCAGATATCGCGAAATAGGGGAATGTTTCCAGCAGCGATGCCCCACTGGGAAGGTTTATGATACACTATGCCCGGAAACGGGCAAAAGGCAGGCGGAAGCTGTCCGGCTGGCCCGGGAGGTAGAGGCCGTGGTTGTAGTCGGCAGCACCGGCAGCGCCAACACCAGGGCGCTTGCGGAAACCTGCCGGCGCCTGAAACCGACATTGCTGGTAGCGGGCGCAGGGGAGTTGGATCTTGATTTTCTGCGCAGGTACAGCACTTTTGCTGTTACCGCAGGAGCTTCAACCCCCCCCTGGATGATAAAGGAGGTAGTGGAAAGAATGGAAGAAGAAAGAATGGATAACGAAATTGGCGGTGAAGAGGTTATTTCGGAAGAGGTTGTTCCGGAAGAGAACGCTTCAGTAGAGGCTTCTCCCGAAGAGGAGGCTTCCCCTGAAGAGGAGTCCGTTTCCGAAGAGGAAGTTGCTCCCGAAGTAGAGGCCGTCTCTGAAGAGGAGGTTTCTTCTGAAGAAGAGGCCGTCTCTGAAGAGGCTGCGGCGGGGGAAGCTGTCCCTGAGGCGGAGGCCCCGGAAGAGGCTGCTCCGGTGGAAGCAGAGAGCCCTGAACCGGCCCCTGCCGAAGCGGCGGAAGAGGTCCTTGCGGAGCCGGAGGAGACCGCTGAAGCGGCGGATTCGGAGCAGGAGGAAGAGGAAGCCTTTGATTTTATGGAGGCGCTCAACCTGGTTCAGGTAGGAGAGCAGATTACCGGTAAAGTTGTCCGGGCGGCGGAGGATGAGGTTTATCTGGATATCAAATATAAAACCGAGGCGCTGCTGCCGGCAAAAGAGGTCCACCTCCAGGAGGGGGAAACTCTGACCGATCGGTTTGAGCCGGGGCAGGAGATTGAGGTCACGGTTATCGATATTGAGGATCGGGACAGCAAAGTGATCGTTTCTCATAAGCGTCTGGCCCGCGATGGAAGATGGCAGGAGTTGCAGCAGTCCCTTGAAGCGGCGGATACCGTGGAGGGCCGGGTTAAGCAGGTGGTCAATGCGGGTATGGTTCTGGATCTCGGTGAGGGTATCGACGGCTTTATGCCCGGTTCGCTCGTGGATCTGCGGTACATTCCCGACTTCAAGCCCTTTCTCGGGGAGATTGTCAAATTCAAGGTGATTGAACTGAACCGGGAAAAAGATAAGGTGATCTTATCGCGCAAAAAGGTGATTGAAGAGGAGAACCTGCGCAAAAAGGAAGAGACGCTGCAGTCGCTGGAAGTGGGCTCAACCGTTCCCGGCGTGGTCCGGCGGTTAACCGATTTTGGTGCTTTTGTTGATATCGGCGGGATCGACGGGCTGGTTCATATCTCCGAGATCTCCTGGGAGCGCGTCGGTCATCCCCAGGAAGCGCTCAAGGTAGGCCAGGAGATCGAGGTTAAAGTGCTCGATGTAATCCCTGAAAGAGAGCGGATCAGTCTGAGCCTGCGCCGGACCCAACCCGATCCCTGGACCAAAGCGATGCAGGAGCTCGAGGACGGGGAGATCATGAAAGGGAAGATCACCCGGCTGGTCAATTTCGGCGCCTTTGTGGAGTTGCGCCCGGGAGTGGAAGGCCTGGTCCATATCTCTCAGATCGCCGACTATCATGTCAAACATCCCTCGGAGGTGCTTCAGGAGGGAGAGACCGTCGATGTCAAGATATTGGAGCTGAAACCTGCCCGCAAGCGGATCAGCCTGAGCATCAAAGAAGCGCGTCAGGAAACATACACCGAATCGGGCAGCGACGGGGAGACCGACTCGGGCAGCAGCGGCAATGTCACCCTGGGTGATGTTTTCGGAGATCTTTTCGAGAATGCCGGTGCTTTGGGGAGCGACTCGACGGAGGAAGAAACAGAGGAGCAGGAAAGCGAAGAAGGCTAAATGCCGCGAATCAACCGCAAGGACGAGCATATTATAATTCGCCTGAAACAAAGACCGGGCCTCGCGGACTTTTCCGATATTCATCTTATACACAACTGTCTGCCGGAACGCGATTTGGATGAGGTGACCCTGGAGACAAGCCTATTGGAACAGAGGCTCCGGTCGCCTCTTTTTATTAATGCCCTGACCGGGGGAACCCCCCTTTCCAAGAGAATCAACGCCGCCCTTGCAGGGGCGGCCAGGGAGTGCGGTCTGCCGCTGGCCCTCGGTTCGCAGAGAGTTGCCCTGGAGAACCGCCTGGTGGAAGACACCTTCAAGGTAGTGCGTGAAGTCTATCCCGACGGACAGATCTGGGCCAACCTGGGTTCTTACGCCACGCCGGAGCTGGCCCGCCGGGCTGTTGAGATGATCGATGCGGCGGCGCTGCAGATTCACCTGAACACGCCGCAGGAGCTGGTCATGGCCGAGGGTGACCGGAGCTTCCGGGGCGCCCTGCAGCGCATCTCCGAGATTGCCGCCGCCGTGTCGAAACCGGTGATCGTCAAGGAGGTCGGTTGTGGCATCGCCCGTGAACAGGCCCTCCTGCTCCTTGAGGCCGGTGTCAGCGCCATCGACGTGGGCGGCCGGGGAGGCACCAATTTTATGGCCATCGAGAATCGCCGCTCCCGGAAACGGCTCTCCCGGGAGATCCTTGACTGGGGGTTGCCCACGGCGATCAGCTTGCTCGAGGTGCTCGACGCCGCCGCCGGACGCCGGGCCGGCGTCATCGCCGGCGGCGGGATGTTCTCCAGTTTGAATATCGCCAAAGCCCTCGCCCTCGGCGCAGATGCTGTCGGCCTGGCCGGTGAACCGCTCTATCTGCTGCTGAAGCGGGGCCGCCGCGCTCTGGTCAAAGCGATCAAAAAACTGGAGGAGGAGCTGCGCCTGATCATGCTCCTGACCGGCTCCGCCACCCTGGGGGAGCTGCGCCGGGCGCCCCTTGTGATTACCGGCTTCACCGGCGCCTGGAAGAAAGAGCGCGCCCTGCACTTGCCCCGGCACCGCTAAAGACTGCTCTACCGCTTTTTCACCCCTGCAGTCCGTTTCCTATTACTGCTGCGCTCCCGGAAGGAGCGCAGCTTTTTCACCGCTCCCTGCCGGAAACTCCCCCTCCTTCAAAACTGCGCCGGGCCGGCCCTTGCCGGCAGCAAAACCGCCGGTATAAAACCCGCGTTGCCGGAGAAGCTAAGCTGAAGAAAAAGGTAAAACATTAAACGGGGGGGCGGTCTCATGCCTGCAGGGATGATCCTTCTGCTGATTATCTCGGTTCTCATCTTTCTCGGGTTGGCCCAGCGAGTGCTTGACCGGCTGGGCCTGACCGACCGCACTGCGCTACTCTTTATCGCTCTGATGCTCATCGGCGGATTTTTACCCGATATTCCGCTGTCCGGCACCCTGGCGATCAATATCGGCGGCGGAGTGATCCCCGTCGCTCTGGTGGTCTATCTATTTGTCCGCGCCGGCACCGCCAGGGAAAGAATCCGAGCCGCCGTGGCCATGCTGGTCACAGCGGCGGTCACCTATATCGTCCTGAAGATATTTCCCCTGGAGCCGACTCAGGCCTTTCTCGTCGATCCCCTGTACCTGGTGGCGCTCATCGCCGGAGTGATCGGCTACCTCGCCGGACGCTCCCGGCGCACCGCCTTCATCGCCGGAGTAGGGGCAATTGTGCTCAACGATATCTTCACCCGCATCGAGCTTTTTGCCCGGGGAACCAAGAGCAGTCTGGTCATCGGGGGAGCGGGCATCTTCGACGCCACCCTCATCGCCGGCCTCATTGCCCTCGGCCTGGCCGAGCTGATCGGCGAAATTCGTGAAAAAATGAGCAGCGATCCCGGAGCGGGTTACCCGGATCGTCTCATCGCCGGCCTGAGCGAACCGGACGACAGCGATGAAGAGCCGGAGTGGAATGATTCTGAGCCCGAATGAACCAGGGTTCCCAGAGAAGGAGGAGATGATCTCTCATGCAGGCCGGATTTAAGCGCATCGCCTTTTTAAGCATATTGTTCGTTTTAACCGCTCATCTGTCCGCTGCAGCGGCCCTTGATTTTTTCGATCTGTTCAATCTGAGCGAAAGCAGCGGGAGCTACTACACGGTGAAGGATCGCCGGGATCGCTCCGTGGTCCTGCGGACTGCACGGATTCTCCATTTGGGAGACACCTATATCGACGAGGGCAACCGCCATTTTCGGGTTGTGGAGATGGACGGGCAGACCGCCTGGGCCGAGCAGTTCGAGAGCGAAAGCTCCCGGCTGGAATCTCCGGAGACAGCGGCAGCGGCAGCCCGGGACGAAACCGGGGAAAAACCCCGGGTGGGGGTCTATCACACCCACGGTGCCGAATCCTACGTGCCCTCTGACGGAACCGACACCATCGACGAAGGCGGCGGCATTCTTCAGGTCGGCGACAGCTTCGCCCACGCCCTCGAAGAAAAAGGATTTACCGTCAACCATATCCGCGAAGCGCATACCCCTCACGATGCCGGAGCCTATCAGCGCTCCCGCCGGACAGCGGAGGAGCTGCTCACAGAGGGGGATCAGCTGATCTTCGATGTGCACCGCGATGCCGTGCCCCCGGAGGAATATGAAGGGACCGTCGCGGGAGAAGAGGTCACCAAGATATTGCTTGTTGTGGGTCAGCAGAACCAAAACGCGGATAATAATCGTGATTTTGCCCTTACCCTGAAGCAGATCGCCGATGAAGACAAACCCGGATTGATCAAGGGAATCCTCGGGGCGCAGGGAAACTACAATCAGGATCTGACCCCGCGGGCGATCCTGCTCGAAGTCGGGACCCACAAGAATGATCGCGAAGATGCCGAAAAGGCCGTGGCCCTTTTTGCCGATGTTGTCGACAGCTATGCCGCCGGATCGGGCGGTGCCGCCGTTCCCCCGGCGCAGAGCGCCGGAACCAACCGGCTCTCTTTGGGCAGCGTTCTGAAAACGATTCTGGTGCTGGCGGCGGTCCTCTTTGTGTACCTGCTTATCTCCACCGGCAGCTGGGAGGAGCTGAAGAAGAAGGTCGCCTCCTTCTTCCAACGTGAATTTGCCGACGTGCTCACCCTGCGGCGGCGAGGCGGCGGGGACGAAGATGACGCTTAAGCCGGCAGCGCCCCTGCCGCGATAAAAAGAGCCGTGGAGAGATACCTTGCGGCAACCATTACCGGAATCGGCTTCGGCTTTGCCGCGCGCTGCCTGATGCTGCGCTCCGACTACCGCCAGTATCCCGCCTATCCCCACGGCTATATCACGCACCTCTCC
>JAAZIG010000361.1 GCA_012510325.1 Bacillota bacterium | reverse complement strand
CGTACTCTCGGGGAGACATTTATGCACATCTCTGAATTTGATCATATTGTCGAAGTAGATGAACCGCTCATTGAGATGACGCCGCCGCAGATCGGAAGCGTGGAAGAAAATATTGGGCGCTACTGCGCTGAACTAATCGAAGATGGTTCCACCTTGCAATTGGGTATCGGCGCGATCCCCGACGGGGTCCTGATGTTTCTCCAAGAAAAACGCGACCTGGGCATTCATACGGAAATGTTTGCTGATGGAGTAGTCGAGCTATTTGAGGCCGGGGTGGTTACAAACCAGGCGAAAACGTTGCACAAGGGAAAATTGGTCGCCACTTTTTTAATGGGCACGGAAAAACTATACCGCTTTGTGGACAATAATCCCCAGGTGGCCATGTTTCCCATTGAATATGCCAACGATCCCTTTGTGATCAGCCAGAATCACCGGATGGTCTCGATCAACTCGGCTCTGCAAGTGGATCTAAACGGCCAGGTCTGCGCCGAAACAATTGGCTATACCCAGTACAGCGGAGTCGGGGGTCAAGTTGACTTTGTGCGTGGATGTTCCAGGGCTCCCGGAGGAAAATCAATCATCGCTTTGCCGGCAACTGCCGCCGGGGGTAAGATTTCACGGATAGTAGCGGTGCCGGACGAGGGGGCAGCGGTAACCACTTCCCGTAATGATGTTCACTACGTGGTTACAGAATATGGCATTGCCAACCTGCGGGGTAAAACCCTGCGCCAGAGGGCCCGGGAGTTAATTGCCGTTGCCCACCCGGATTTTCGCAAGGATCTTGAGAAAGCGATGCAGGATCGCAATTGGTAAGCGTACACAGCAGAAAGGGGGTATCGTTAAATCCATTTCGCCTCGGAAGGTTATACCGGTAACAAACTGGGTTGATTGCCCTAAGGAGGTCTGAAATTGAGTAAACGTTTTCTATTCTGGTGGGCTGTTTGGATCGGTGTTTTTAGTGGTATTTATGTTGCCATATATTCCTTGATTCCTTTTCCAAACACTGGTCTGATTTGGATGACCTTTGTGGCCCTGCCGATCTATTTCACCGGGGGGGCGAAAAGGAATGAATTCGTCAACTATGTCGCCAGTATGCTCATGGGGGTGCTCTGGGCGCTGATCTATCTTTATTTTATCGGTGTCCTTTGTGACGCCGGGGTGAGCATGCCAATTACTTTAATGCTGGTTGTCGGTATAGTGACGATTGTTGTTTGTGCGGTTCACTTTATCCTGACAGGTAACATTTGGATCAACAAGGTTCCCATGATGTTCGGCGGCATTTCCATGACTTTTTCCCAGAACGGTCAGGATCTGTTGACGATAATCTGCACTCTCTTCGGTGGTCTTTTGTTGGCTTTGATTTGCCAGGAGGGAACCAATGTCCTGAAAAAATGGGGTGTGAGCCCGGATATAGAAGCAGGCAAGGCGCCGAAGAGCGCCAGTCAGTAAAGTAGGCGCAAAGTAAGCGCTAAGTAAGCGCAAGTAGTAGGAAATAGCAAGAATTATTGATAAGGAGAGTTGAGCATGAAAGAAAGATATGGACAGTTACCACTCCCCAAAATGACCCCTTATCTGCTGAGCCTGATCAAAACCGGTGATGTTTACGATCTGGGTACGGTGCGGTGCAACGATATGCCCCTGTGGTCGGGACATCCCGCATTCAGGGTGCTGCCGTACAAGTGGCATGGCGATACTGACGATGTGGCCCCGCCGGGAACGCTCCTGAATGACATAGTGATCACCACGATGCATGCAGGGACTCATGTCGATGCGCTTAACCATATCGGGGAAATCCGCGGCGATAAAATCATTTTAGGGAAAGATGTTGATGCATCCACGACCCGTGAATGGTGGGGCTGTAACTGGATGGATGGTTCGAAATTTCACCCGATCATTCTTCGTGCGGTGATCCTGGATATGCTGGAGTACCTGGGCGGAGAAGATACCGGCGGCGAAATAACTCTGCCTCGCAAATATGCCATCACTGCCGATGATATCAAGGGGTGTATGGAAGCGAGCAATATCGAACTAAAACCAGATGAGCCCACCGCTTTTTTAATCCGTACGGGTATGATCAAGTATTTCAACAAGAAAATGGACAACTATGGCGGTGATGCAGCCGGACCCAATGTCGACACAGAGAAGTACCTGGTTTCCATCGGAGCCGTACTCACGGGCTCGGATACCGTTTCTTATGAACAGATGCTGGTCGGTGATCACCCGGTACACCGCTGGATGATGCAGAATGGTATCCTGATGAATGAGGTTCTTGATCTGGAAGAGGTCTGTGAAGCCAAAGTCACTGAAGGCGTTTATGTTGCTTTGCCCCTTAAAATGAAAGGGACCAGCGGTTCACTGATCGATCCCATCGTGATCACCTAGGCCGGCCGCGGGATGAGTTTTCCACTTTCCGGTCAGGGCGATTCAATAATGTGAGGAGCGGGACCAAAGGGTTGAACCATGGCACAAGAAGATAGATTGATTTGGAGGTATCCTCCTGCTGTAAATATCCGGGCATGACCGGGTCGGCTAAGGCCGGACCCGGTCATTTTTAAGGTGTCCGGTTGCTCTTCTCCGCACCGGCGGCTGAAGCGTGTCCCGCGTTTTCGACCGGGGCGGTGAATGCTCACTATTCACTGGGTGCCGGGCAGGAGGCAGCCTTTAGCGATCGGGGCACCATTCAGATTGCATACGAAATAATTTTTTCCAAAACCATTTCCGTGAGGCGGTTGATCTCAACGAAACGCATACTGGGGCTGTAGTAGGACTCCAGTTTTTGGTGTACCGTCCGGGCCCGGGCGATATAGTCGATGGCGGCGCTGAAGCTTTGCTCGTAAAGTTTCCGGGCCAGCTCCCGTTCTTTTTGCAGATGGCTCCCGGGGTTTTTCACATAGGCGTCAGTTTCGATCAGGCGGTCGTCGCCCGCCGGGATCAGGAGATGAGGGGTAACGCTGTTGAGGACGGCGGTTTTGAGCTGAGGGATGATCAGGTGGTCTATCTTAGTGGGATCGAGGGCGCAGTGATAGATCTCGACAAAGAAGTTGCGCATGATTGCGGCGTCTTTAACCCTGGCGATCAGTTCGTTTTTGCCGGTGCCGTCATCGCCGCTGATGATGTAGCGCCGAAAATCCGGGCTGACGATGGTATCGAGATAGCTGATGGGGCCGTCAGGGGTGATCGCGGTGGCAAAAAGATGCCGTTCCCGCCGGGCCAATTCATTTTTGTTGACCTTCTCCTGAAATATTTCACCGATTGCCTGCAGGGCCAGCCGGTTGAGCCCGGCGGTGTCCAGGCAGCGGTTTTCCCGGTAGTAATCTTCGACTTCGTCGAGGAAAAGCTTTGCCCCGGCCAGATAGCGGTATGCCCGGCGGTAGAGGCGGGCGGTTTCCCGGTTTGAGCTGAGGATGTCATCGCGGCGGGCGATTACTTTGGCCTCATCCCAGAATTCACCCAAATTGACAATCTCATCCACGGCACCGGGGTTTTTGGGATCGACCATGTGCGGGCTGGTCCCGTCGATACAGGCGATCTGCAGTTGCGGAAAGACAATCCCGTCAAGGGATTCGCTGTCTCCGGAGCAGCAGTGGAATTCGGCATCGTAGCCCGATGAAGTTAATTCCCGGGCAATATTTTTCATGAAAGTGGATTTCCCCACCCCCGGGCCGCCCTTGATCACAAAGATACGGGTGGCATTATCCTCAATGATCTGATCGTAAAAAGAATAAAACCCGTACGCCGAGTTTGAACCGGCGAACATCTTTCTAATCTTCCCTTGAGCCATCTCGCCAGCCTCCTGCCCCGTTGATTGCCGCTTTCGCTTTATACTATGAGCGGTTCCGAGAGTAGGTTAAAGGATCGATGGTCGCCTTTTCAAAAAGAACACCCCCCTCCTGGGCTACTATTCCCTTCGCTGTGGACTGCTATTTTCACCTGTGGTATGCTGAGTTCGGACGGGCAACCCCAGTTTCACCCTGACAACATGATTTCGGAGCAAACCGGAGGCAAAAAATGAAAGAAAAGATCGTTGCAGATATAATTGAACTGGAGTGGGAGATGTTTGCCGCCGTACAAAACCGCGGCGGGAAAGCGCCCTGTCAGGAAGATCGCCACACCTTTAATCTCACGCGATCGAGTCAGGCTGAGGTTTGGCCCGAGGAGCTGCTCAAGAGTTATCACGACGATCTGGCGCAGGCGAAAGCCTGTCAGCGGAATCTCATGACCGAAAAATATGCCAGGATGATGGAATCCACCTTTCCGGAAGAATATCACAGCTTCGCCGGCAGTTTGCCCCTTGTCGATAGCAGCACCCTTGCCCTGATTGAAAAAATAGTAGAGATCCACCTGCAGTGGAAATACGAGCTGGCTGCCGCATACCCCAAACTGAACAAGCGGGGGAGGGTGATCTCTTCCAAAGAGGATTCCAGGAGCGACACCTCCTTTGAAACCTATCTGCGGGGGGAGCTGAGCACATACTCGCCGGAAACGGTTCAACACTATTATCACATGAGTGAGGCATACAACAGCCGGGGCGAGAATCTGGAAAAGATCTATCTGGGGAATGTGTTTAAGAAATTTGGCTTTGCTTCCCTGGAGGAGGCGGAAAAACGATCTTGAGGGGCTGCCAGACTGCTGTCTTAACAAAAGGAGCCTCCTCATGGGGTCACAGCAGAGGGCAAGACGAAGCAGGCAGTTTTTTAAATCAGTGCCAAGGCGGGTGAGCCAAGTGCAGGAAAGTCCATCAGGGGGATTTTGCCCCCAACAGTTTATTGAAAAAGCGGTCCGCGAGATCAGCAGCACCGTAGGCGCGAGCGAAAAAGTGGTCTGCGCTTTGAGCGGAGGCCTTGATTCCACGGTCGTGGCCTTTTTGCTGGACCGGGCCATCGGCGACCGGCTGGTCTCAATTTTCGTGGATCACGGGATGTTGCGCCTGGGGGAGGCGGCGGAGGTGCGCGAACTCTGCGGCAGCAGTTTGCAGGGCACCTTCATCTGCCTTGAAGCCGGCGGACGGTTTTTAAAGGCGCTCAAGGGGGTGCTCGATCCGGAGGAGAAACGAAAAATAATCGGCGAGAAATTCATCCGTCTGTTTAAAGAGGAAGCCCTTTCCCTGGGCGAGATCGCGTACCTGGCTCAGGGGACCATCCGCTCCGATGTTGTTGAGAGCGGCGCCGGCGGTGGAGCGGCGATCAAGGCGCACCACAATGTCGGGGGGCTGCCCGAAGAGCTGGGTTTTAAATTGATCGAACCGCTGCGGGAGCTCTACAAAGAGAGGGTGCGTCTCATCGGCGAAGCCCTCGAGCTGCCCGAGGCGATTTTGCAGAGGCAGCCTTTTCCCGGTCCCGGCCTGGCGGTGCGGATTGTCGGCGAAGTTACCGCTGCGAAGGTGGCTGTTTTGCAGGAAGCCGACGCCATCTTTCGTGAAGAGGTCGCCGCTGCCGGTCTGACGGAGAAACCGTGGCAGTATTTTGCCGTTCTCACCGGTATCCGCGCGGTGGGGATCAAGGACGGGGGGCGCCACTATGGCGAGGTGGTCGCCCTGCGGGCGGTTGACTCGACCGATGCGATGACCGCGGGTTGGACCAGGCTGCCCGGAGAGCTGCTCGATAAGGTTTCGAAGAGGATTATTGGTGAAATCCCGGCAGTCGCCAGGGTGGTTTATGATATCACGGCCAAGCCGCCCGGGACAATTGAGTGGGAGTAGGTACCGGAAATTTATCAAAATGAAAAAAGCCCCGAAATGGGGCTTTTAAAATACAAATCTTTTTTGCTTAATCAGGTAATAGTTGATTAAGCTTATAAATTATCGGTCATTCCATTGATCAAGATTTACTACAATGCTATAACCGCGTCCAGGTGTATCCGGATTGACGTCTTCATCTGGCAAATCGTCAATACTCAACCAATATACTGAAATCACCGAATCCGTTGTAGCGATAAAGAATTCTTCACGATATGCAAACGTGCCATCTCCATCAATTTCGAACCCCAAATTCTGAAATTCAGTTTTGAAGAATTCAACGATTTCATTCCCGCTGGCAGTTGTATTATAAAGCCACTGCCAACTATTATCCCCATAAGAGGCTACGTCATAGGTCAGAATCGCATCTGGGTAGATTGGCAGATTCTCTGGCACAGCTTTGTTGGGTTCATACCCATGATCTTCATGCTCTGTTTCTGCAACTTGACTCCCATTATCACTGTTCGCATTACCATTAGCGGGTTCATTCGGCTCATTATTGCTGCTACATGCGCTTAATCCAAAGATTAAAATTAAGCAACAAATAAAAACCATTTTTCTCATAATAACTCTCTCCTTGCACTTAAAACTTTTCTTACTTCAAGAGTACTCATTTCAATTATATACTAAATCTGAGCGTGAAGTCACCCTTCCAAGAAGATATTGGACAGAGAGGATTTTATGATAAACGACATCGAATGTTAAAAATCCGGAAAAGAGCTCTATATGGCCAAAGAAAAAGGAGATCCCCTTCAGAGAACCTCCTTTGCGTTTTAATTTTTGTGGCAGGTGCTTTAGTTGCCCCGCTCCTGCATCCGCTCTCCTTCACTCAGTGAGGCGATATCGAGACCTTTCATCGCTTCTCCGAGACCTTTCGATACCTTGAGCAGGACCGACGGGTCGTCGTAATGAGCCGTCGCCTGAACGATCGCCTCGGCCCGGGCTTCCGGGTTTTGGGCCTTGAAGATACCCGATCCGACGAAGATTCCATCGGCGCCGAGCTGCATCATCAGGGCGGCGTCGGCAGGGGTGGCGATACCGCCGGCGGCGTAGTTGAGCACCGGAAGCCGGCCTTCCTCTTTGAGCAGCCTGAGCAGACTGGGTGCCGCCTTCATCTCTTTGGCCAGGACGGAGAGCACATCATCGGGGGCGTTGATCACCCGGCGCAGATCCTCGGTGACCTGCCTGATGTGGCGCACCGCTTCGACAACATTGCCGGTTCCCGGCTCCCCCTTGGTGCGCAGCATCGCCGCTCCTTCGGCCAGGCGGCGCAAAGCTTCACCCAGGTCTCTGGCACCGCAGACAAAAGGCGTTTTAAAGGCATATTTGTCGATATGATAGCGGTCATCTGCGGGAGTGAGCACTTCGCTCTCATCGATGAAATCAACAGCGAGCTCCTCCAAGATCTGTGCTTCCATGAAATGGCCGATGCGGACCTTGGCCATAACCGGTATGCTCACCGCCTCCACGATCCTTTGGATCAGCTCCGGGTCGGCCATGCGGGCGATCCCCCCGGCGGCCCGAATATCGGCGGGAACCCGTTCCAGGGCCATCACCGCGACGGCGCCGGCGTTCTCCGCGATTTTGGCCTGCTCGACGGTGGTCACATCCATGATGACGCCGCCTCGTTTGATCTGGACCGGACTATTCTTGATGCAAATATTGTCTTGATCCTTCATTTCCAGTCTCCTCCTACTACTTCAGATTGTGCTTCACTTTTCCTTGCCGGAGTTCTTCTCTGCCAGGTAACGCCTGATCTCCCCGATGGTAAACCTGCCGTCGTGGAGAATTGAAGCTGCCAGGACGGCATCTGCTCCGCCGGTGGTAAACGCCTGCCAAAGGTGCTCCAGCCTGCCTGCTCCCCCGGAGGCGATCACCGGAATGGAGACGGCCCCGGTTACCGCTTTAAGGAGAGCCAGATCATAACCCTGCAGGGTTCCGTCGGCGTCCATCGAGTTGAGCAGGATCTCTCCGGCACCCCGCTGCTCTGCTTCGCAGGCCCATTCGACGGCGTCCCGGCCGGTGCGGTGGCGTCCGCCGCCGCGGTAAACCTCCCAGCGGGGTTTTTCACCGGGCTGCCGGGCGTCGGCTTTCCGGGCATCGATGGAGACGACGATGGCGCTGCGTCCAAAAAGAGCGGTTCCTTCCTCGATGAGTGCGGGGCTTTCCAGGACGGCGCTGCCCATCGATACCCGGGCGGCGCCACTTTGCAGCATCTCTTTGATCACTGCTGTCGAATTGATGCCGCCTCCTACGGTCAGGGCCAGTCCCGTTGCTGCCGATATTTCACGGAGCAGATTACAGATGAGCGGGCGTCCGGCGGAAGTGGCGGCGATATCGAGCAGGAACAGTTCTGCGGCGCCTTCGCGGGCGTAGTGCAGTGCCCGTTCAAGGGGATCACCGGCGTCACGCAGACCGGAAAATTGTACCCCTTTCACCACACGACCTTCGCGAAGGTCGAGGCAGGGGATTATTCTGGGATCGTTCATCGGTAAATTTTCGCCCCCGGCGTCCAATTCGCGTCTTGATCTTACCAAAATTTTTATACTGCTGCAAGCGGAGCGCCGGGCTTTTGCCGGATGGTAAAGGGGTGAAAAGCATTGCGCAGAAAAAAGAAGGTACAAGAGAACAGCGGGGTTATCCAGGTGAGATCCGTTGGGGGGGAGACTGTCGGGTTAACGCTTTTTTGTTTTGATCTGAGCGCCGCTGTGCGGATCGATGTGGTAGTGGTCGTCGT
>JAAZIG010000360.1 GCA_012510325.1 Bacillota bacterium | reverse complement strand
GCCCTGCGCTACAAGGTCAACCTCATCGTCGATCACCGGGAGACCCGGGGGGCACCGGTGGTCTATGAAACCAATCCTTCCTACTACAACCTCCTCGGGAGGCTGGAATATGAGAACCGTTTTGGAGCGGTGGTCACCGATTTCACCATGCTCCGCGGCGGCGCTTTCCACCGGGCCAACGGCGGCTACCTCATTCTGCAGGCCAACGACATCCTCTCGGGAGTGCAATCGTGGGAGGTGCTGAAACGGGCTTTGAAAAACAAGGAGATCCGCATCGAGGCTCTCGGGGAGCAGTATGCCTTGACCACCTTCTCCACCCTGCGGCCGCAGCCGATTCCCCTGCAGATAAAGGTGATCATGATCGGCAATCCCATGCTCTACCAGATGCTCTACTATTACGACGAGGATTTCCGCAAACTCTTCAAGATAAAGGCCGACTTCGATATTGAGATGGAGAAGCACTCTGAGAATGTGGCCAAGATGGCCGGCTTTATCGCCTATCACTGCGAGCAGGAGAAGTTGCGCCACTTTGATCGCGCCGCCGTCGCCAAGATCGTCGAGTACAGCGCCCGCCTGGCGGAGCATCAGGAGAAGCTGAGCACCCGGTTCAACGATATCGTCGAGCTGCTCTACGAGGCCGACACCTGGGCCGGGCTCGCCGGGAACAGCGTGACCGGCGCCGAGCATGTGGAGAAAGCGCTGTCCGAGAAGATCTCCCGCTCCGACAAATACGAGCAGAAGATCCAGGAGTCCATCGAAAAGGGGCAGATTCTTTTGGAGCTGGAGGGGACCCGCACCGGCCAGCTAAACGCGCTCACCGTGATCAACCTTGGCGATTACCAGTTCGGGCGTCCGGCAAGGGTGACCGCTTCAGTGCACCCCGGACGGCGGGGAATTGTCAATATCGAGCGGGAAAGCAAGCTCAGCGGAAAGATTCATGACAAAGGGATGCTCATCCTGAGCGGCTATCTCGGCCGCCGCTACGGGCGCACAGTGCCGCTCAATCTTTCGGCGAGCCTCTGCTTTGAGCAATCCTACAGCGGGGTGGACGGTGACAGCGCTTCGGCGGCGGAGCTTTTTGCCCTCCTTTCGAGCATCTCGGGCATACCGCTGAAGCAGGGGCTTGCGGTAACGGGCTCGATCAACCAAAATGGCGAGATCCAGCCCATCGGCGGGGTCAACAGCAAGATCGAGGGTTTTTTCAAAGCCTGCAAAAACAGGGGGCTGACCGGGGAGCAGGGTGTCATTATCCCTGCGGGGAACCGGAAGAACCTGATGCTCTGCGATGAGATCCTTGCCGCCGTCGCCGCCGGCGAATTTCATATCTATGCCATCGCCACGGCTGATGAGGGGCTGGCCCTGCTCACCGGAACAGAGGCGGGGACCGAGAGGGCCGACGGCACCTTCCCGCCGGATACGTTCAACGAGGCGGTGGTAAAGCAGCTGCGCCAGTTTGGCGAGGTGCTGCGTCCGCAGAAAGGACCGGAGGAAGCCGATGAGCAGGAGCAGGACTAAAGCGGAGCAGGCGCTGGAGCCGTACCGCGGCTATGCCGCTATCTATGACCGCATCATGGTCGGGATCGATTATGATGGCTGGGTCGATTACATCGAAACCCTCCTTCAGCCTTACGGCCCGCAGCCGTCTGCAGTGGTCGACCTGGCCTGCGGCACCGGCAGCTCCACCCTGCCTTTTGCCGCACGCGGTTACCGGATCACGGGCATCGATCTCTCCGCACCGATGCTGGAGCGGGCCCGGGCCAAGGCGGCGGCGTCCGCTCTGTCCGTCGATTTTCTGCAGATGGATCTGCGAGATCTGTCCCTGCGGGAGCGCTGCGGACTGGCGGTGCTCTTTCAGGACGGCCTCAACTATCTGCTCACCGAAGAGGAGCTTCTCCAGGCCTTTCGCGGGGTCCGCGACCTCCTTCTCCCGGAGGGGTTTTTCATCTTTGACCTGACCCGCCCTTCGCTGAGAAATCAGAGCGAAGCGCCCTCGGTCTACTGGGCCGAGGAGGAGGAGTACACCCTGGTCTGGGAAAGTCGTTTCCACAGGGACAGCGCCACCTGGGCCCTCTCTTTGACCATATTTGTCAGCGAGCAGGAGGGGCTCTACCGAAAATACCGGGAGCACCACCGGGAAAAGGACTATTCGCCGGAGACAGTGGAAGCACTTTTGGAGAAGGCCGGCTTCACCCTGCTGCAGATCCTTCCGACGTACCGCCTGGAGCCCGCCCGGGGCAGTGAACCGAAGCTGACTTTTGTGGCCCGGCGGCGCTAACAAGGCCGGCGCTCAGTGCAACGCAGAGCTGCAGCTATTCACCGGGGGCGGCCCTTTGTGCAGGAACTGCCGGAGAACTCTTTTGAACCGGTTGCCTCTTTTGGGGAAAGTCAGGCGGGTTCCTCGGGGGTGTTGTTTTGTTTCAGATAGTAATCGACGAGCAGCACTTTCAGGATGGCGCTTAAGGGAACCGCCAGGATGATCCCCGTAATCCCGCCGAGCTGCCCCCCGATCATGATCACCGCGATTACGGTCAGCGGGCTCAGATCGACCGCTTTCCCCAGGAAGATGGGGGTGAAAACAAAGCCGTCGAGAGCCTGCACCACCAGATAGATGATCAGCACGAGGAAAAAATTCGGTGCGCCGGGGAGAAAGGTGAGCAGCAGCGCCGGCACCGCCGCCAGGATCGGCCCGATATAGAGAATGATATTCAGCAGGCCGGCCAGCACACCCAACATCAGGGCAAATGGCAGCCCCAAAATGGCCAGCCCCCCTCCGGTGAGCAAACCGACGAAGATGGATTTCAACAGAGTCCCCCGGATGTAAGCACCGACCTTCTCATCGATGACCCCGAGAATATGGCCCACATTTTCCTGGTAGATCTGTGGCGCCAGCATGGTGAGCCGCGATTTGGCTTTATCCAGATCCTGAATGAGGTAGAAAACCAGGAAGACCAGCATCAGCGCAACCCAGGTTTTGGAGACCAGTGCCATCGAAAAATTGGCCAGATATTTAAGGAGCTGCTGCCCCAAACGAGGGGCTTCCCGGGCAAAATCGGTGTAGTAGTCGTCCAACAGATCGAACAGCTTCAGATCGAAGCGCAGCTCGATCTTTTTCAGCCAATTGAACAGCTGGCCGGCGTTGTCGTAAAAATCCCCGGAGAAAAGGTTGGTCAGCTGGGCCAGTTCGCCGTAAACGCCGGGAATGAGAAAATAGAAGAAGATGAACATAAAAAGCAGCACAATCAGCACGGCGGTAACAGCGGCCAGCAGGGGCGGAAAGCGGCGGCGCATCAGGAATTCAACCAGGGGCAGGAGCAGGTAGACGATAAAAATAGCGATGATGAAGATAGTGATTATGGGGGCAAGCTTGATCAAAAAGTAAAGTACAAGGCCCACTGCAGTAAAGGAAAGGGCCAGCTTTAGCGCAAAGAGCCAGTCTTTGTCCCTGATCAACGGCAATCCTCTTTTCCCGGGGGCAAAATCTTGGGCGGCCCCTTCAGCCCATATTAACACGGACCCGTCCAAAGATAAAGAAATAACAAAAAAAAAGTGACGGATCCCCTGAGCCACGGGGAATGAGCCACGGGGACGGATCTCCCGGCTCATTTTCGTACACCGCGGCACGAATCTCGCAGCGCATAGGGTGACCGCGGCGGCCGGCTCCCGTTTCCAGGAGTGAGTCAAATCCTCCGTCCCCTTGACTCACATCCCTATAATAGCAGCAGAGTTCGCAGATCAGATCCTTCGCTATGCTCAGGATGACAAAAATTACCTGAGCCGCGGGGACGGATCTCCCGGCTCATTTTCGTACACCGCGGCATGAATCTCGCAGCGCATAGGGTGACCGCGATGGTCGGCTTCCGTTTTCCAGAAGTGAGTCACAGTCACCGTCCCCTTGACTCATGACAAATATTACCTGAGCTGCGGGGACTGATCTTCCGGCTCATTTTCGTACACCGCGGCACGAATCTCGCAGCGCATCGAGTGACCGCGGCGGCCGGCTTCCGTTTTCCAGAAGTGAGTCAAAGTCACCGTCCCCTTGACTCATGACAAATATTACCTGAGCTGCGGGGACTGATCTTCCG
>JAAZIG010000359.1 GCA_012510325.1 Bacillota bacterium | reverse complement strand
GTGATCGCGCTGATTGTTTTTTTAGGAATGCCGGACTGCTCCAGAAGATTCCCGTTCCCTTCTACGAGCCGGTACGGGGCAGTGACCTTGGGCAGATCATTTTCATGGATCAAAACATGGGCACCGGTGCGCCGCTGCAGTTCTTTGGCCGCGCCAAAATGATCAACATGGCCGTGGGTAATAATAATTCTTTCAATGGACTGTAAGCCAAAGCCATGATATTTTAAATTCTTTTCCAGAGCCTCCAGGGAACAACTGCTTTTTAAACCCGTGTCCACAAGGGTCAGCGGATCTTCCTTGATCAGATAGACATTAACCGAACTTGGTGATGGTAATGGTAGCGGCAAGGCGATAGGAATAATCGGTAAACTTTTGGCCATCGCGATCTCCTTGTTCCGGCAACGAAAAGGCACCGTGTTAAATAAAGGTCAGGTCCCGGCAAAAGATATCTGTTTTGTATATAGAATCGTTTATCTTCAGATTTCTAGTGCCAAGACCCAACCAATTATTACTCGTAGAGTTTTTCGAAAACCTGGCTCTTGTAGGTGGAACGCTCGAGCTCGCTCGGCTCAACCCAAATAATTTCCGGGGTAAATTTGGCCTTTGCGTGAAAGGCGTCTTTTAGTTCGCCTTCCAGCTGTTTTATATGCGCCTCGGGGATGTCCTCACCTTTCTCAATTTTAACTTTGAGCGGGGGCACCACCCGTGGCGGCTTTTCACTTAAAACAATGCGGAATTCACCGGTAACCCGGGGGACAAAGGCATTGATCACCCCTTCCACCTGGGTGGGATATACAATAACCCCTTTCACTTTTAGCATGTCGTCGGTGCGACCGATGATCTTGTAGCGAAATCCGGTACGGCCGCAAGGGCAGGGTTCAAGGAATACCTGGTGCACATCGCTTAGCGAGGTGCGCATATAGACAAGACCGTCTGCTTCAAGGGAAGTAAACAGAGCCTCGCCGGTAGCACCGTCTTCCAGGGGGATCGGCTCTTTGGTTTCGGGGTCGACCAGTTCATAGTACGATAAATCATCAGCCAGCCAGTGCATCCCCTGGTATTCATCGTGATCGCAGGAAAAACCAAAACCGCCCCCGGCGTCGTAGATGCGGCAGCCGTAGGCATCCTCAAGTTTCTTTCTCACCTCGGGGATGCCGGCGCCGGGCTCGCCACCACACATCAGCATGCGAAAACCCAACTCTTTCACTGGTTTTCCCGCCACTTCCGGGGCTTTTTCGATCAAATATTCGGCCAGAGACGGGGTGCCGGCATAGATCGTCCCCTGAAACATCTGCTGCATCATCAGGATACGCTCAGTACCTGCCGCGGCACCGACAGGAATAACCATGGCATCGATCCGCCGCATGCCCAACATAGTGGGGATGCCGGCAATAAACATGGATAGAGCAAAACAGAAGAGAACACGATCGGTTGAGCGCATCCCTGCCCGCCAGGCGCCGCGGATCATTGCTTCGCCCCAGATGTACTCGGCGTCGCGCATGGTCATGGGGTAGGGCGTGGGAACGCCCGTAGTCCCCGTGGTGGTAGCCATGATATGCAGATCATCAGGACTGATCGGCATGATCTGATCGAGCACAGCCAAAACATCGCCGCCGTGTTCAAGGAAAAGCATGCGCATTTGCTCCTTGTCAAAAGGCGGTACCGCCTGGGAAAACTCTTCAAAGCTGCTCAGTTTTTCCGGATCAAATCCGGCATCGTCAAAGACCTTTTTGTAAAATGGAGCATTTGCGTAGAGCCGTCGCAGCATCATTTTGAGCTTGACAAACTGTATTTGCCGCATTTCGGGGGTGTTTAGTTTTGTCTCAATCTCCATATTCCAATAAGGCCGATCTTGATTTGACAATTCGCTCCCTCCTTTTCAGTTGTTCGGAAAGGGCTACACCTTTTCAAAAATATGCAAACACATCGCTGCTTCGCCCAGGCCGATAAACCCTCCACCATTCAAGGCTAAACCAATGCGCGCATCCTGCACCTGGCGCGCCCCGGCGGCCCCCCTCAGCTGGGTAACCAGCTCACAGATTTGGGCGATACCCGATGCCCCGATGGGATGACCGCGGCACTCCAAACCGCCGCTGGTGTTGATCGGTATTTTTCCGCCCAATTTTGTGGCCCCGCTTTCAGCCAGCGGGCCGCCCTCGCCTTCCGGACAGAAGCCCAGCTCCTCACACTGCTTCAACTCACCGAATGCGGTGGCATCATGGAGTTCAGCTACGCTGATCTCTTCCGGGCCCAAGCCTGACACTTCATATCCCTGCCTGGCAAGACGGTAAGAGATGGGGTCTAGATTGCTTTCATCCCGCGCCCCCGAGGCCAACAGGGAAGCCCGAATCTTCACCGGCCGAGCCTGGGGATAGCGCTTAAGGGCTCGCTCAGAACAGATCAGAGCGGCAGCGGCGCCGTCTCCAATGGGGGCGCACATAGAGCGGGTCAGGGGATAGGCTATCAGGATATCTTCGAGGACTTCATCTACGGTCATATCATTCTGATACTGAGCCAGGGAATTCAAAGAGCCGTGATGGTGGTTCTTGGCTGCAATAGTCGCCAGCTGTCTCTGAGTGGTACCGTAGCAATCCATATGCAGGCGTGCCCCCATCGCATATACATCCATGAAGGCTGAGCGGCCCCCTTCTTTCTGTTTAACTCCCGGAGCCATTTCTTTGGCCTTCCGGGCAGCCTCGGCTTTCATCATCTCCAGCAGCGGCGTAAATAGCTCCACATCTGTGCCGGAGATAAAGCCGCGAAACATCTTCTCTTTATCCTCGGGGAACCAGACCTTCTCTGCGCCCACCGCCAGGACGACATCGTAGAGCCCCGCCTTGATCGCCGTCCAGGCCTGGTGCACCGCAGTCGATCCCCCGGCGCAGGCGTTTTCCACATTGACAATGGGAAGCCCCTCTATTCCCAGGGGTGCCAGCGCTACCTGCCCGCGTATACAGTGTTGCTCCGATGAAGATCCCCAACCCGAATTGCTAAACCATGCTGCTTCGATCTCCTTAACGTCTATCGGAACTTCCTGGAGCAAGCTGGCGACAGCTTCAGCGGTTAACTGCTTCATCGACTTGTCGGGATATTTGGCAAAACGGATCATCCCGGTGCCAAGGATATAAACATGCTCGCTCATGGGGCCTCCTCCGGTACGATAAATTTACCTTTTAGTTCCTCCACCCGGGCCCGCTGGGTTGGAATAAATTCCATCAGCCGGGCAATCAAGGTGTTGCTTTTTTCATTTACTTCCGGGTCCTCGAATACTTTCACATAATCCTGCTGATCCCGTTCCCACCACTTGTCGTAGCTTTTGATCGGCGGGTGCGGACTGCCGGTAAAGGATTGTAACATTACCGGGAAAAGACGCCGCAGCAGGGGGAACCAGAAAGTTTCATGAAATTCACGATCCCACCTCTCCGTAAAAGCAGGCCGGTTATAGTACCACAGCTCTTTCACCGGACCAAGGGAAAGGCCCAACGTTACGGAACAACCCTCCAGATAGCCGAGGAGCTGTGAAACCAGGCCGATTGAAGTATGGATGCGGTTTTCCACTTTGTATTTGGCCGCAGCAGCACAAGCCCAGTCGCAAACCAGACCATAATTGAGTATATTCAGCATACAGTTGGGCCCGAAAGAGGCCCTCCCCATACCATAATTGGCCCGGCTGTACTTGTTGAATTCAGCACAGGAAGGAAATCCGCAAGCGCCGCAATCCCAGCCGGAGTGGCTTTGGGACAGATCGGCGCCGATCAGAAGCACCACCGGAAGCGTGTCTTCCTCCAGCGCCTTGCGATAAGTGATGCCATCCATCCACGGCACCAGTTCATCATCGCCCAGAAATTCCAGAGTCTCGATAATTGGCTCCAGCACCTCACCGCCGACGATCGCTGTCTTGATCTCTATGGGAGCATCGATCTGGGGAGCATGATAGACGGCATGAAGGCAGTGTTTGGCCACATCCACCAAAGCCTCTGTAGCTATTTTTTTGGTACCAATATCGTCAATAAACATCTTACTCCTCCTCCCCATCGCTTCGCGGCAGACGCCGCAAACGATAATCCGCTCCGGCCTGACGGGGAATAACGTAACCCTTGCGCACCGCATCCACCAACTTGCCCATGTTGATCACATGATAATCGTAATGGATATCTATATAAGGATTCTTGGAGGTGGTGGAAATGGGCAACCCGACCACTATTTCAGACTTGACGCAGTAACCCAATTTTTGACCGGCGATACCCATGGTCAGAAAAGGCCGGCAGTCCACCAGAAGGGTTTTAGCCATCCACAGGGCTGAGCCGATGGCAAAACCCAGATCCTGGACCCGGATTCCGCACAGAGGCCCGTCAATGGCGGCGCTGTTGAGACTGCGGTCAGTGATATCGATCTGCCCGGCCGCCACCCGGCGTCGCGAATAAACATAGCCGCAGTCCATCTGGCCGCCGCAAAGGCCACAGCCGTTGTCGAAAGGGGTTTCTTTAGCCCGGTAGTTTCCGATGAAGAGGATACAGTCAGATTCACGCACCATTACCGCTTCATATTTCCACTGATCTTGTTTGCGCTTGTTGTTCAGCGAATAAGCCAGCTCCTCCATCTTGCGGGCGATCTGCTCCAGCTCGCTTTGACCGTAGACAATTTCCCCCTCAACATTATCCACGCCGCCGGTCGTCGGCGCAGTCTGGGCAGCGTTGAACATCAGCTTGGCTGCGATCAGGGTATTATCTTTGCTGGCCTGGTTTGCCGGTGCATAGGGAGGCCACTCATTTACATAGATACGCGGCATCTATTTTGCCCCCTTATTTCAACGGGATGGATTTGTAAACGGCCATAAGCGCATTTACCGCAGCCATCCGCTTCATGATATATTGCATGTCACCGGTCAGCTTCATTTTACCGCTCATGATCAGCTGGATCGGGGATTGCCTTCCTGAGCAGAGCTCTTTCCAGCTTTCATAAGATCCGACCAGAGCAAAAGGAGCATCCTTGTACTTTTCCGGTGAAATGGGATCCATCTCTCTTAAGACCCCGCGGTGAGGCTCAAAACTGGCGTAGATCGTCGCCCCTTTGAAGTCTTCCAGGGTCAGCCCCCCGATCTTCTCGATGATCTCGTCCATGTTTACACTTGCCGGATCATCCTCCAAGTTGTATCCAGCCTTGTTCAGCAGTTTTTCCAAACCCGTTCCCTTGTACTGCAGCCTCTCTTCATCGCTGAGCATGCCGAGCATACCCACCATCGCTCTGGCGCCATCCGGCGTAGCATAATCTTGTACCGCCAGCTCATCTTCGACATGGATCAGACAGCGCATGGTTCCCTCCCAATCAGCGCTGGCCGCCTTGAGATCCTCACTCTCATTGAGCCGCTTCTTGGCCAATTCAAACCATTCTCTAGAACCGAGCAAATAGGCGCTTTCAGTCATTTTATTCCCTCCATTTTTGGGCCCATGTTCTCCACGGGCATTTAAATTTGGCCTCTAATCCCAGGTATAGGTCCCCTCAAGCAAAGCTTCATCTATGGACGCCAAACCAAGAATTTCCACAGTACCGTCCTCGATCATGACGCAGCGGGCATCGCGGAACAATCTTTCCACCAGTGTCTCTTTCATGATTCCGCTGCCCCCGAACAGCTGCAGCGCCTCGCTGGCAATTTCAAAAGCCCTCTGCTTGGCATAGGCCTGAGCCATCAGCGCATGCGGTGTGGATTGGAGAAAGGTGCGCTTGACGAAGATCTCATCGTAGACATTTTTGGTGACCGCCCGAGTGAAGTAGCGCGCAGTTTCCAGCTTTTCCGACATCAGGTAAAGCCGGTGCCGGGTCAACTGATGCTCGGCGATCGGGCGGCCGCCCTGGATTCGCTCGTGGGTATAGCGCAGCGCTTCTTCATAAGCAGCACGGGCCAATCCGATCGACATGCCGGCGATGGCACAGCTGGTACAGCTGAGAATCATTCTGATCATATAAGCGGTCATCTCGGGAACAGCAGCGAGCATATAATGGCCGGGTATGCGCACATTTTCAAAAACGATCTCTCCCTGAGGGACATCGCGGGTCCCCAGTTTGTCGATCCCCCTGGCCACGGTCACACCGGGCAGATCCAACGGAACAACCGCCGCCCCCAGATCCATGGGACTTTCATGCGGTGGGACCAGCGGATGGGTCAAGGCCCAGTTGGCACAAGGGGCGGAAGAGGTCCAGTATGATTTCACCCCATTTATAATCCAACCGTCCCCATCTCTATCGGCCCGGCAAAATCCCTTGGTGCCCAAATATTCAGGATCTGATTCAACCATAGCCGTAATGTAGTCGGAACCGCGATCGGGATCCATCACCGACCAGCATCCGCGATAGTTATTGTCACAGTCCTCCATCCAGGGGCGGAGCACTTCATCGATAACCTCCGGCGAACCGACCAGCGACATCACTGCCGAAGGCAGCAGGTCCACTCCCAGAGCCGTCGCCAGCCCCATACTGCCCCAACCCAGCTCCTCGAAAAATATACAGTAGGCCTCCGGTCCGACCAGTTCACCACCGAACTCCTCCGCCACCAGAATACGGTGAAAACCGTTCTGCTTCATCTGTTTCATTACTTTGAAATAAGGGGATCCCGGAGCAGAAACCTCCTCCGGTTTCATCTCGTCCAACTCTTTGGCAACAGGTCTCATCACATCCCGGGCGAACTTGTGCAGCTCGGTCTTTAACATAGACAACTCGGGATTGTCCCGAACCGCCTCATCCAACTCGAAATACATAGTATCCCTCCCTTTCTTAGATGTGTTCCTCCAAACCCCCGGCTAAAACCACTCAGAAAACCGCCGGCCGCGGCGGACCAAATTCATCAACAGCGAGCGGGCCTTTCTACATTAAAGCCCTGCTTCGGGAATATCTGAAACCGTAGCCGCTGCCAGCTTCAAAAAGAATCTACCAACATAACCCAGCGGCAAATAAAACGGAAAAACAATCTAATTCCCAAAATATAAGCAACAACCAAAAAGAGCAGTGTTCCCCAGATCCAGCCGGCATAAGTAATCAGCAAAGCGGCAATAATCGCCAGTCCCAGACTGCCACCAAATACAGCGAGCAGCAGCAGAATACAGGTCAGCAAAGGATTCACCTTCCTGTACCTGTCCGTATCCAGCAGATAACCTGTCTCGTAACCTTCGTACAACCATCGGGTAAGCATGATTAACAGAACCGGAATAAGGATTACACCCATGCCATAGAGAGTTAAGGCAACATCGGAGACAAGCCATGTTTTTATAGCCGCGAATTGCTCACCGAATCCCGTCGGCCAGTTGGCAAAGTTTTCTTTGGTTGCCGAAAAAAATCGTTTAAAGCCATTTTTATCCCAACCGTTAACCAGAATGAAAAACATGAAAAAATATCCCAAAAACGGTTGGAGCCCGGCAGCATAATATTTCCCTGCTTTAACCAACCGGTAAACCGCCCAGAAGCCCAGTACCGCCATAAGCGGCATCGTCATGACAAACAGAGCTACAACCCATGCGGGGATGGTCGCATATGACCCCACATGCATCGTTTCCCAACTGGGAAAGCCCCAGAGAAGATATGCCCCACTGGGAACAAACAAAACGGCAATATAAAGAATGGCTTTTATAAAGTACATGTTTTCAAAGAGATGGTTCCTTTTTTCCTGCCCATCTTTCCGGGATGAAGCCTCATCTTCTTTCTTTTTCAGTTGACGGAAAGCAGCCAATGAAAAACCGGCACCAAAAGCATACGCCCAAAAAACATCTACTTGAACCATGATTCCCCAGCCTCCTTCTTTGAATTGAAAAACATCTTTTTAGGATCCTATCCCCCGGCTACTCGGTGGGATCCGGCCCCAACCACATTGTCAGAGTGCTGAATAGATGCCGCATATACCGAACAAATTTGTAGGTGAACGGGTATACGACTCTAGCCCTGTTTCGTTTTACGGCCCGATAAATCAGTTCAGCAACGCGATCCACCCGGCCTACCGGAATAGAATCAGACCATATGTTTCCATGTACTTCCTTCCGGCACTGAATCTCCAGTGGCGTGGGAATCGGCCCGAGATAAACTGTGGTCACACCGACACCAAAGCGCGCCACCTCACCCCGAAGAATTTCCGAAGCAAACGCCAGGCCGGCTTTGGCTGCGCCGTAATAACAACATCCGGCGATAGTAATCACCCCGGCCATGCTGGAGAGGTTAACGATATGCCCCTTACCCCGTTTGATCATGCCGGGAAGCAGAAGATTGATGATCCGAAACGGACTGATCAGATCGATGTTAAACAACCTCTGTCCTTTCTCCCACCCGGTTGTCGCCATGTTCTGGATAAACATGATCCCGGCGCAATTGATCAAGACATCGACAGGCCCCTGTTCCTGTTCAATTTTATTTATGACCGCCGGTACAGAGTCAGTATCGGAGAGATCAAGCAGGTACGCGGAGCTCGGCACCTGCAAAAGAGCTGCCATTTTATCCAGGCCCTTTTTGTTAATGTCCACCATCGTGATAAACGCATTTTCATCCCGAGCAAAACGATGGCAGAGCTCTTTTCCGATACCGCTGGCTGCTCCGGTAATCATGATGTGCACAGCCGATTCAACCCCTTTCCCCATCAGAGGTCCCCCCAGACTCAAGGTTGCAGACACACTTGGATTTTGCTTAGAGCAGATTTAGCCATGCAAATGGCAAGTCCGTAAATTATTATGTGTTGGAGGTAGGATAGTAGCTTTACGATGAAACCATTAAGTTGGTGGGATTAAGTGTTCATCTGTTCGAGTAAAACCATTTAGAAAGAGTATATTCTGCAGATGTCCAGATATGTCAAAGCCATACGAAATAAAGTTTTTTGAGATCCTTACGGGGCCAACAACCCTTAATGGTTTTGCAATAGATAAAATTTTCTGATAACGGGGTTGACACCTGCTATTGGACCATGCGTCAATTATTAACCCAATGGCTGTTAATTGCAACCCCGACATACAGCCATAAGCTGGTGCTCGGCACGTTAATCTCACTTCTTTCAACCATTTGCTTTATTTTTTACACTATACCTGCTAATAGCTGCTTGATCTAACGGTTTAACAATGCTATTTTAGATCAAGCTAAGCGCTGCTATAGCTAAAGGAGCCACAGAACCATAATGAACAAACTTAAGGAAATCAGAATTGCCAAAAAGATGTCCGGTGT
>JAAZIG010000358.1 GCA_012510325.1 Bacillota bacterium | reverse complement strand
TTTGCCAGGCCTTATTCTCCGGAAAGTGCCGGAAAACAGGAAAGGTTTAACCGCACTGTCGATGCTTTCTTAAGTGAAGCAGCCCTGGAAAAGCCGGATGATTTGGGTGAACTAAACCGGCTTTTCTGGGTCTGGTTGGAAGAGTGCTACCAGCACAGACCCCACAGCGCATTGGAAGGTAAAAGTCCGGAGGCCGCTTACCACAGTGACAAAAAGCCTTTAAAATTCCTGGCCCCCGAAGTCATCGCCAACGCTTTTTTGCACTGCGAAAAACGCAAGGTCGACAAGGCCGGCTGTATCAGCTTTCAGGGACAGAAATATGAGGTAGGTTTGAACTTCATCGGTTGCACCGTGGAAGTGATTTACGATCCCGCAGACATCAGCAAATTGACCATCGAGTATGAAGGCCACCCGCCCTGGACCGCCAAGAAACTGGTTATCGGAGAGAGAACAGGCCCCAGGCCCAAGCTGCCGCCGCATCTAGTGCCCCAGCAAGCCCAGGGTTCACGCCTGCTTGCTGCCGCAGCCAGACAAAACGAAGAGCGCAAAGCACAGCAGAGTCCTGCTGTCAGTTACATAGCCGTAAACAAGGATGGTGAAACCGTCGATGATTGAGTCTTTCTACGATCTGAAGCATGTTCCCTTTTGCCGAGATATTTCAGCAGACCAGCTCTATCTTCCCATGATGGTAGAAGAGGTCTTGGAACGCCTGTACTATGCAGCACAGCGTCAGCTCTTTGCCGTGGTCACCGGGGATTGTGGTACAGGCAAAACGACAGCTATCCGTCGCCTTGAGAACACTTTGGACCAGGCCAGATTCAAGCTAATGTATTTGGCTGATTCCAATCTGACGCCGAGACATTTCTACAAAGGGCTACTGGAGCAACTGGGTTGTGAGGCAAAATTCTACCGCGGCGATGCCAAGCGCCAGCTGCACCGCGAGATCGAGCTCATGCGGGGCATCCACCATCTGCAGCCTGTTGTGGTGGTGGACGAGGCCCACCTGCTCGACAAGGAGATGTTGGAGGAGGTTAGATTTTTATTGAATTTCCGTATGGATTCGCAAAGCCCCATGGCTTTGATCCTGGTCGGGCAAAGCGAACTCCGGGACAAGTTTAAACTCCAAGCTTACGCTGCTATCAGGCAACGTATTGACCTGCAGTGCAGATTAGCTCATTATGACCGGTCCCAGGTTGAAGAGTACATTAAGCGGCATCTTGTTTATGCTGGTGCTGAACACGACATTTTTTCAGACGGCGCCATTGAAATGATCTACAGTTACTCCAGTGGCGCAGCTAGAATGGTGAACAAGGTTTGCACTCACTGCTTGATCTATGGCGCCCAAAATGGGCGCCGTATTATCGATGATCACATGGTCAAATTGGTGATCGAAGGTGAAATGCTCTAACTCCAAAAAGGTTGAACGGAGGATTTACGGTGACCGAAGGCTATCTTAAAAAAAATAATTATGGCAGGTACAGCGTTAGTAAACATACTGAACTAACCTGCGGAGCACAGGTGGAGGTAAAAACAGTCCATGGCTGGCTTCCGATGCGCCTTGAGCATGATGGGATAGATTATTATTTCGTCGGCAATGGGCTTTCCTTTTACCCCCGCAAGGTCTATGTCCGGCATCCCTAAGAA
>JAAZIG010000003.1 GCA_012510325.1 Bacillota bacterium | reverse complement strand
TGGGGACACGCGGATTTTCAGTCCGCTGCTCTACCGACTGAGCTATCTCGGCAAAAAATGGCGGAGCTGACGGGAATTGAACCCGCGATCTCCGGCGTGACAGGCCGGCATGTTAACCGCTACACCACAGCTCCGCGTGTAAATCGAGTATATACAAACACCCTCTATAAGTCAACCCGGCGAGCCAACTTTTTGTCCGCCCTTTGCCAATAGACGACCCGTCCCGAAGTATATTTCCCCATTTCAGCTTTTTGCCTTTTCTCTGCAGGTGGCCTCTCAAAAAGTTTGCTCCCCGCAAAGCCGGCCCCAGCCGCCCCTCAGTCGATTTTCAATATTTTCTGCTTTTGGGTCTTGCTCTCCTCATTCTCTTTCTGGAGGCGGGAGAGGCGCTCTTTTTCCGCCGTGCTGTAGTAGATAAGGCTCTGCAGATCTATGGTCAGATCGGAGTTCTGAATATGAACGTCTTCCGGAACATGCAGCTTGGCCGGCGCAAAGTTAAGGATCGCCGTGATCCCGTGCCTCGTTATTTCGTCAACCACCTTCTGGGCGGAAGTTTCAGGAACCGTAATCAGGGCCACCTTTACCTGATGCTTTCTGATAATCTCGGGCGCCTTTTCAAAGGGAAGCACCCGGATATGCCCGATCTGCTGTCCCACAACCCTTCGGTCACGATCGAAGACCGCTACGATGTCAATATACAAATTTTTCACCGCATTGTAGCGGGTCAGCGCTGTTCCAAGATGCCCTGCTCCGATGACGATGACCTTCGTTTTCTGGTCCAAACCGATTATCTTCAGCAACTTATCCCGCAAATAGGCGGTGTTGTAACCGGTCCCGCGAGTGCCAAAGGCACCGAAATAGGCCAGATCCTTGCGGATCTGCTCGGCGGAAAATCCTGACTCCATGCTGAGCTCTCTTGAAGAAACGATCTCCACATCCCGGAGGATTAGATTATCAAGTATACGCAGATAAACTGGCAGCCGTTTTACCACTGTTTTTGAGACATTGCGGGAAGTCATCTCGTTCCTCCAGCCCTTCCATTTATATATACTCTTGCGGCATTATTACCCGAGTGAGCTGGGTCTTTGCCGCCGTAATCACCAACCACAGGCCTGGCCTGCCTCTTTCAGGAAAGCTCCTTTTGAGCGAACTCTTTGAACTTTTTCAGCACCAGCAGCTCCGGAGGGACACCGCTGCAGTTGAGCAGCGCAACCTGAACAACCCGGCAAACTTTACTGTCCAGGGAGCGGCAATAATCCACAATAATCTCCCGCTCCTCTTGCCCCTGCGGGTGTCCGGGATAGAGCACCACTGTGATCAGCCCCCCCGGCCGCAGAAGCTCCAGCGAAGCCGCCAGAGCCAGGCGGGTGCTCTCCGGGCGGGTGACGATGGCGCGATCGCCCCCCGGAAGGTAACCGAGATTGAACATCACCGCCGAGACCGGCGCCTCAATGTGAGCGCTCATCGTTTCGTGCCCGGCGTGGAGCAGGGTCACTCTTTCAGCCAGACGGTTCTCTTCCAGAAGAGAGGCCGTCTTCTGCAGCGCCCCCTCCTGAATATCGAAGGCAAAGACCCGCCCCCCGGGGCCAACCAGGCGGGCCAGGAAAAGCGTGTCCCGGCCGTTCCCGGCAGTTGCATCGACTACCAGCGCCCCCTGCCGCACCACCCGGCTGATCTGCTCCTGAGCCAGCTCCGTGATCCTGATCATGGTCCTTCCTGCACCGGCTGCGCCATCAGCTCAATACAGCTCTTTTTCCAAAGAGATAACGTTAACTCTGTTTTCCCGTTCAATATAAGAGAGCACCTGCGCCATCACCCGATCTGCGCTGGCGCTGTTCTGACATACGGCGGCCAAGCCCAGCTCCGAACGCTGCCAAAGATCCCGGTGCCCCACTTCGGCAGCAGAAAGATTGAACCGGTTGCGCAGCCGCTTGATCAGGCTTTCGACAACCTGTCTCTTCTGTTTTAATGAAGTCGCTTCAGGAATGTGAATCTCCAAAAGACAAACCGCTACTCTGATCGAAATCACTCCTTACGGTTTTGCCGGTATGATTTCGATTAATGCACCACCGGTCCGCTATCTTCAGGATCGCCGAATCCGGCAGGCTCGGAATCCTGCTCGGCGATCAACTCTTTAATAGAGACAGTGTAGGGGATCAATTTTTTACCGATGAAAATCGGGCAGCCCACGGTTAACGCCAGGGCCACAGCATCGCTGGGCCGGGCATCGAGCAGGAGCGCGCCCTCCGGCGTGTTCAGGTAGATCTCCGCATAAAAGGTGCTCTCCTTGATATCGGTCACCAGCACCTTCTCCACAGTGACGTTAAGGCGATCGCAAAACAGTTTGATCAGATCGTGGGTCATCGGCCGGGGTGTGATGTGACCCTGCAGCTTCAAGACAATCGCCTGGGCTTCCCAGAACCCGATTCCAATGGGCAAAACAATGGAATCCTCCATATCCACCAGCAGAAGCAGCGGATTTTGAACCGGATCCAACACAACTTCTTTTACCTTTAC
>JAAZIG010000357.1 GCA_012510325.1 Bacillota bacterium | reverse complement strand
GAGAGCTGCTCCGAGACCCTTTCCAGGGCCTCCCGGGGCAAATAGCGGAAGTACGTGTTGAGATCATGCAGAATAGCGACGATGGCCGTGCTGTCGCCGCGGTACTTGTCGATAATTTGATCCACTTGTTCTTTCATGGCATCCCGGCCGGCGGATTACTGCTCCCGCAAATATTCGACCAGAAACTCCCTCCTTTTCGTCCGGGCGAGCTGCGCCGTGGAGCTCAGCTGCAGGGCACCCGTGGGACAGCTCTCCACACAGGCGGGGAGCCGGCCCGCGGCCGCTCTGTCCGGACAGAGATCGCACTTGAT
Source organism: Bacillota bacterium (assembly GCA_012510325.1). GTDB lineage: Bacteria > Bacillota > Dethiobacteria > DTU022 > DTU022 > JAAZPQ01. The sequence goes on along the minus strand of JAAZIG010000357.1, from coordinate 2,486 downwards.
CATGCTGTGGTCGTCGGGAGCCGCGGTAATCACACCAAAGGGGCACACCAGCACACACCATTTACAACCGATACAGAGATTGTCCTGCAGCACCACCGCGCCCTCGACACCTTCCTTGACCAGAGCGCCGGTGGGACATATCCGCACACAGGGGGCCTCTTCACAATGGCGGCACTGCAGCGGCAGGTTGGATTCACCGTAGCACTCCACGATAATCCGTTTCTGCGGCCGGGGATGCTCACCGATAGCCTGGAAAAGATCCTTACTCCGGGAATGCTCCACCGCACAGGCAATCTCACAACTGTGGCAGCTGATACATTTTGCTGAATCGACGACAATATTCCCTTTCAAGGCAAACCTCTCCCTTCCGGTAAAAATGTTTTATCTTTTGAAAAATCAAGAAGCAAAGACCACCTCCCCTTTGGCAGGATGACGATCCGTCGACGCCGCCGACACCCCAGGTGGAGTTATTTTTAACTGGTGCCGGGAGGCCCCAAGCGCGCAGACAGCGCCAACGGTTTTAGATTCGGTGGGCTTTCAAAGAACTGCCGTCTTGTTCAAGTGAGGAACGTTGTTGCAACTATACTTTAATTATACAGAATATAACGCAAATAACAAGAACAAATCCCCCGCTCATCGCGGCGATGGCAGCTGTTATTCTGATATATTGCGGTGGTCCAGGGAAATATGGTGGGCCACAGGGACGGATCTCCCGGCTCATTTCACCAGTGACGAGGTAAATGCGCTTGGGCAACTGCATTACCGGAGGTCCTTCGCTGCGCTGACAATGGCAAGGGGGTGCCCAGATCAGATCCTTCGCTACGCTCAGGATGACAAAAATACCCATTGAGTCAAGGGGACGTTGACTTTGACTCACTTCTGAAACGAGATCCCGCCACCGCTGTCATGCTGAGCGTAGCGAAGCATCTAAAACGTTGCTAATGCATCACAGACCCATTTCTCTTTGTGTTCCCCCTTCGGGCCCTGAGTCATGGGAGTTCTCGGATCAGATCCTTTGGACTGCATCCTCAGGATGACAAAAATTCCCTGAGCCGCGGGGACGGATCTCCCGGCTCATTTGACACCGGTGGCTAACGTTTAGGCAAAAGGTAGTGCACCACGGAGATGGTCAGCACAGGATTGGGGATGACCCGGTGGGCGCACTTTTACCCTGGTGCTTGCAAACCGGCTTGCGCTGCTCCCGGTGCCGACAGGCTTTTATCAGCGAAACAAAATCACCGTTTCCCCGACTCAAAATCAGGCCTCTTGACACCGAGGATGGAATCGAAGAGAGGGATGATATTGGTCGTGTTGGTGGCCGAATAGTCAGCGCCGACATAGGCGCGGGTCTGCTCATCGGCAGCATAACCGCCGATGATCACCGTAACCTTACGGCGCAGATTCTCCCGCTCCAGAATATCGATGAGCTCTTTGACCACAGCGGTGCAGCTGGTCATCAGAAAACAGATCCCGATTATCCTGGTGCCGTTTTTAACCGCTTCGACAAACTTTTCCTTGGGGACATCCACCCCCAGATCGAGCACTTTGTAACCGGAGGAGCGCAGCAGGTAGATGACGATGTTTTTCCCCAGATCGTGGATATCTCCCTCGATGGTTCCGATGACAATTTCCGGACTGTCGGGGGCTCCGCCGGCCTCCGCTGCAGCCGGCAGGTGGGGTTCCACCAGTTCCGTGATCTCCTTCAGGATGAACTCACTCATCACCAGATCGGAAAGATAGTATTCCCCCTCCTGATAGCGTTTGCCCACCATCTGCACACCGATGCGGCAGCTTTCAATGAGATCAACCACGGGCACGTTTTCACTTAAATATTTTTTTGTCAGAGAGGTGGCGTTATCGATCTCCAGAAGCTCAATCGCCCTGATCAGCGGTTCATACATCGTCCAGGCCCTCCTCCGATTTCATAAGTTCCTCCAGATCCCAACCGCTGTAGCTGAGAAAACGATAGTGTTTACCGCTAAAAACCCATTTGCCCCAGGCGATGACCCGGTTGTCCCGATCATAGATCGTCTCTGTCATGAAGAAAACAGGAGAATCGTGCTCAATATCTAATATTCCCGGTTCATCGCGCCGGGCGCTGGAGGCCATGAGGACCCGTTTTGTCCGCGAGGGAACGCTCTCGCTGTGCCGAGAAGCGATGCTGGTCAGGCTCATCTCTCTCAGCTGGTTTTCGATAAGGGGCGCTCTTTTGGTGTAGATGGTGTAATAACTTTTATAGACCAGGGGGATTCGCCCTGCCCTGGTCACCATGCGGCAAAACAGACAGTGCGCTCCCTCTTCCACCCTGAGGCGTCTGCTGAGGCGGCGGTCTGTCTTGATTATTCTGCATTCCAGAAGTTGCGTGGAGATGGGCCCTTCGTATCCCAGATCCTCGAAGCGCTGATTGAGGCTAAAGGTGATCTCATCAAGCTGGGGTTCGGCGACGAAAGTCCCCTTGCCCTTGATCGTATAGACCATCCCCGCTG
>JAAZIG010000356.1 GCA_012510325.1 Bacillota bacterium | reverse complement strand
TGCTGATCAACCCGGGCATGACGCCGCAGCAGCTCCAGTCCTTTTGCAGAGAGGGGATCACTGACCAATATTTTCATATCGATTGCCTCCAACGTATGGTTTGATTTTTTCCGCGTATACCCGGCCCGCTGCTCGGGCAGGGTTAGAGTGATTATAATGTACCACACCTCAGCGTGAAGATCCATCTGTTTTCCAGAAAAAGGTGGTTGGCCGGACAGCTTCTGACCGCAGCATCAGCGGTTTCATCCGAGGGGCAAAGAGTGCAGAGATTTCCACAGGGGGAAAAAGGAAATAGCGGAGGCGCCTTCTCCGGATATGACGGGGGCCAAGCCAGCCCAGCGGCGCAAGATCCGGCTTAAAGCGGCCGGGGAACGTGTTCGCGCAGCAGCGCGGCAATCTCATCGGGAGAAACAGGTTTGGAGAAATAGAATCCCTGCATCAGGTCGCAGGAAGAGGCTCGCACAAACGCCAGCTGCTCCGGCGTCTCGACACCCTCTGAAACGACAGTAAGATCCAGCAGCTTGCCGATCTCGAAGATCGCCCGGATCACGACCTTGCTGATCTCGTTAGCCGGGGCACCGGAGATAAGCGACCGGTCCACCTTAAACGAATCGATGGGGAAATATCTGATCTGGGAAAGCGAAGAGTAACCGGAGCCGAAATCGTCCACCACCAGCTGCACCCCAATATCCTTGATCCCCTTGAGAACATCGATAATCCGGGGCAGATTGCTGAGAATGGTTCTCTCGGCGATCTCCAGCTCCAGCAGCTCCGGATCGAGGCCCGATTCTGCAAGAGCATCTTCGATATCCCCGATCAGCTGTTCATCGAGCAGCTGCCGCTGCGATATATTTACCGATATGCTCACTCTAGCCAGTCCCTGTCGCTGCCAGGCGACATTCTGCAAACAGGCTTTCTGAAGAACCCAGCGCCCGATAGGGATAATTTGACCGGTGCTTTCCGCCACCGGGATAAACTGCAGCGGAGCGACCGACCCCAGAGTGGGATTACGCCAGCGCAGCAGAGCTTCAACACCGCTGATGGCGCCGGTTTTCAAATTCAGTCTGGGCTGATACTCAAGAAAAAGTTCATTGCGCTCCAGGGCAAAACGGAGGAGCTCACCGAAAAGGCTTTTTTCGTGCAGCAGCGGTTTGACCTCGGGCGAAAAGATCTGGAAGTTGTCTTTACCCTTCTCCTTCGCCGAATACATCGCCAGGTCCGCTGTCTTCATGAGCGTGTGAACATCTTCCCCGTCCTGCGGATAGATACTTATGCCCATACTCCCGGTAACGACGTACTCGCTTCCCCCCAAATCGACGGGTTCCCGAATGGTGGAGAGAATCTTATCGGCCAGAAGGGTGACCTCTTCAAGCCTGCTGACATCTCTAAGCAGCATGACAAATTCATCTCCACCGAGGCGGGCGATGCAGTCGGAGGCCCGTAACGTCCGGCGAAGCCTGGCTGCACATTCGACCAGCACCTGATCGCCGGCTTCGTGCCCGAGAGTGTCGTTGATAATTTTAAATCCATCGAGGTCCATGAAGAAAAGGGCAAACCGCTTTCCGTAGCGGTGAGCATAATCGATGTTTTCTTGCAACAGCTCACGGAACATGAAGCTGTTGATCAGGCCGGTCAGGGTATCATGCGTGGCCAGGTGGCGGATCTGTTCTTCAAACTGTTTGCGCTCGGTAACATCGCGGGCAATACCCCGGAAACCGACCGGTTTGCCCTGTTTATCCCTGATCAGGGTCACCGATATTTCGCAGAATCCTTTACGCCCGTCTTTCCGGGAGAGCTCAAAGGAATAGGCTTTAACCGGTGCTCCGGTTCGATAGACCCGGTTGAAGAGGGCAAACAGTTCCCGGACAGTGCTTTCTTCGGCATAATGGCGGTGGTCCATGCCGATGAGCTCGTCCCAAAAGTAGCCCAGGCTCTCGCACAGGGCGTCATTGACAAAGGTAAACTTGCCCTTCAGATCGACTTCGAAATAGGCATCCTCGATATTGTCGATGATCGTGCGGTACCGTTCTTCGGAGCGCTGCAGATTTTCCTCCATCTGCCTGCGATTGGTGATATCCCTGGTGGTGCCCCGGAAACCGACCGGTTTGCCCGACCGATCCAGAATTAGCGAAGCAGATATCTCCACCTGCCGCCTGGTACCGTCTTTCCTGACAATTTCATAGTTGATCAGCTTACCGGCGTCTCCGCTCTTGTAGATCTTGTTAAATGCGCTAAATGCCTTCTTTCCATTGGTTGCATCGGTGTACTGCCGGTAGTTGAGCCCGATAATTTCGTCTTTGGGGTAACCGCAAATCTCACATGCCGCCACATTGGCATAAGTAAAGGAGCCGGCCAGATCGGTTTCAAAATAACCGTCCTGGATGTTGTTGATAATCGAATCGTACTCGTTTAGCTCAGCCCTGGCCATAAGTTACCTCCTGACCTCTGCGTCTCTGCTGATGTTTTAATGAGTAAATTATAACAATTCCGCGGACAATCTTCAATGTGAACTCTTATGTATATTTGAAATCTTGCCACTTCCGATATCGCTTTCTCTCCTTTGGGCGATCTCTTCAACTCGATCCGGCAGGAATTAGCCGGAACATATTGAATTATCACTATTATTATTCCGATGCGGAGGGATGATCTTGAAAATCTCGAAAGCGGGAATCAGGCTGAAAGTCGCCCTGCTCATCGCTCTGGTCATGTTCCTGTTGCACAACAGTTTCTGGCTGTGGAAATGGGACGCCCGGGTACCCTATCTGTGCGGTTTCATGCCTTTTTCTTTCGCTTACTATATCGGCTATGCCTTCCTGGCCACACTGGCGATGGCTCTGGTTATAACTCTATCCTGGCCCGATCCCCCCCCTTCTTTGCTGGAGCCCGCTGATCGCGACACCGAAGAGTTGAAAAAACGATGAAAAGCATCCTCGGTATGGCAATTCTACTATCCTACGTGCTGGTGCTGCTGCTCATCGGCAGCTATGGTGCCAGGATGACCGGCAAGACCCGGGAGGAATACTTCATGGCCGGGCGGGGACTGGGCAGTATCGCTGTCTTTATGACTCTCTTTGCCACCAATATCACCGCCTTCACGATTATCGGACAGGCGGGGTTCGCTTACCACGTCGGCTTTGGCGCTTATGGCTATGTCATCGGCTGGAGCATCTTTGTTACTCCGTTCACTTACTACCTCATCGGCTACCGCTCCTGGCTTTTGGGTAAACGATTCGGTTACGCCACCCAGCCCCAGGTTTTTGGAGGGATCTTGAACAGCCGTGCCGTCTCGCTGCTCTTTCTATTCCTGCTCCTCTACTACACCCTTCCCTATCTGGTTGTCAGCATTATCGGGGGAGGTCTCGCTTTCTCCACCATCAGCGACGGGTTGATCCCGTACTGGCTTGCCGCAGCGCTTATCGTAGGCGTCTCGCTGCTTTATACCGTTCCCGCAGGTATGCGGGGGACGGCCTGGACCGATATTTTCCAGGGCGCCCTCTTCCTGGTAATCTCGGTCCTGCTGCTTGCGGCTCTGGTAAAACCGCTTGGAGGTTTTGCCGCCATTACCGAAAGAGTGGCCAGGGAAAGGCCCGACCTGCTCCAACGCGCGCTCTCTCCGGAGCTGGCGCCGGCAAACTGGTTTAGCTTCTCTTTCATCAATTCTATCGCCGTCATCGTCTTTCCACAGATCTTCACCCGGATCATGGCTTCACGAAACAGCAGGAGCCTGAAGCAGGTCACTCTTTTTTACCCCGCAGCCATGGCCCTCATCTTCGGCATCTCCACACTGCTGGGCGTCTGGGGCGCCGTCTCCATACCGGGTCTGCTGGGTAAAGAATCGGATAATATTGTCCCTCTGCTGATCAGCCGCCACCTTTCCCCCCTGTGGACGGTCCTCGGTCTGTTGATGATCCTGGCAATCGTGAAATCATCCATCGATTCACAGCTTCTGACGGTGGCCCATCTGGTCACCGATGATCTGATTGCACCGTATAAGCAGATCCCCCCGGGGCAGGCGGTGCTGTGGGGGCGGATCGTGCTGGTATGCTTCTCCGCAGCAGCTTTCTTCATCGCCCTGCTCCGGCCTGCGGCAATCTTAACCATCGCCGCCTTCGCCTTCTCCGGATTTTCGATCATGCTACCGGTGATGATCGGGGTGCTCTACTGGCCGCGGGCCAACAAGTATGGCACCTGCGCCGCCCTGATCCTTCCGGCAATCGTGCTGCACCTGTGGTACCTGGAGCTCCTTCCACCCTGGAGCACATTCGGGTTGATGCCGGTGGTGCCGGCCTTCTTCCTCTCCGCCTTCACTCTCATCGCCGTATCTCTGCTGACCCCGCCTCCGCCGGCCGCCCTGCAGAAAAAAACCTTCGGCTTTTTTTCCCGGATCTTTGAACGGTAGACACCGTCTACTATCTTTCTTTTTTGAAGGACCGGCACAACAGCACCGCGACTTAAACCGGCCGCCCTTGAGGGAGGTGACTCTGAACGGGAGACCGTCCAAACAGCAGGGCCGCTTTAAGCTCAGCGGCCCCGGACGATCTGGATCCAGGTGCGGCCGTAGACCATTTCGATGGGCTGCCCGTCGGAATAGTGGAACCGGGTCGGCGAAGCGGCGCTGTCTTTCCGCCAGGTGCCGGTGAAGTGCTGCCCCATGGAGTAAAAATCGATCTTCCCCGATCCGATCAGGTTCGGCGTGGGCCTCCCCTGAGGATCGATATAATGAGGGGCATACTGGATGATAATATTGCGGGCGGTGACCTCTTTGCCGGCGGCGTCCCGGTGCACCTGGCCGTTCAGGTAGCGCAGATAATCGCGCGTGCCCGGGCGGTAGCTGTACTTTATCTTGGTGAAGGAATTGTACTCCAGAGAAACGGTGGAGCCGGGCTGCCCCTCCCGTTCCAGGAAGGCGGGCCGAATCAGGATTATGCTCGAGGGAGACTCCTTGCCCAGGCGGGCCAGATTGACATAAAGGTTGTGCGGCGCCTTGCGATCACTGCTCCGGTGAAACGCAGCGCTGCCCCCGAAGAGAGCATTGGTATTCTTAAAGCCCGGTGTCGCCGCGATGGTCTCGCGGACATCCTTGGATCCGCTGGCATAGATATAGTGGACCCTGTTTTCCAAAGCAAGCTGAATGCTATGAGTCCTGGCACTGCGAATGGGGCCGACTTTGACCGGAAAAACAGAGAAGAGAGCCAGGTATCTGGTCACCCTGCCCTCAACTTCAAATTCATAGACCACACTGGCCTCGGTGAGTCCGGCTTGCGGCCGGGCCGGGCCGCTGTTGTCCAAAACCACACCGTAAACCGGCTCGTAGCCCGCTGTCTTTTCCACAGTCTCCTGCAACAGTTTCTCTTTCTCCCGCCGCTGGGCCAGCATCGTTCCATGCTCTGCCCGGGCCTGCTCCATCAGGCCGGCCAGCTTCCGCCCCTGCTCCTCGGCAGCCTCCCGCCTCTTCTCGATGAGCTCCCGTTCATCCTTGATTGAGGTGATCAGCCTCGTATCGCGCTCCAGAATTCTTTTCAGATAGGCCGAACGCACAATGAGATCACCAAAGTTATCCGCACTGAGAAGAATCTCCAGATAGGCAATCCCCCCGTTCATATAGGCGCTGCGCACCCGTCTCCCGAAAAGCCTGTTGCTCGTGCTGAGCCTCTCCCCGGCAGCGACAATCTCTCTTTCGATCTGCTCGATCTGTTTCTCTGTTGAATCGATCTGAGCAGCCAGCCGGTCAATGGTGCGGCGGCTGTTTTTAATCGATTCATCGAGCGCCTCGATAATATCTTCCAGCTCTGTAATTTCCGTCGGCCCGGGATTGCCTCCCCCGCTCCGGACCGGTTTGGGCTGAACAGCGCCCGCCAGCAGCAGCAATGACAACAGAGCCAGGCTCACAAGAAGAACAGGGCGCAGACGGCGCATCTTCGCTCAATCTCCTCTCCAAAACTATACTTTCAAGAAACGGCGGATCGAAAAGAGACTGCCCAGGCCTCCCATAACCACTCCCAGAAGCAGCAGACTCCCAAATACAAGAAAAAGTTTCCCCGGATCAGTCACCGGATGGAGGAAAAAAAGCGGGGACTTCCGGATCAGCAAAGCGGCAAGCCGGTAGTAGGCCAACCCGAGGACCGTCAGCGAAACGAGGGTGCCGGCAAACCCTATGGCCAGACCCTCCAGCAGGAAGGGCAGCCGGATAAACCAGTTGCTCGCCCCCAGGTGTTTCATGATCCCGATTTCCTCCTGGCGGATCACGACCGAGAGCCGAATGGTTGTCCCCACCAGAAAGATTGCGCCCACCGCCAGCAAAGCGCTGACAGCGATGGAGAAACTGTTCAGCCATCCGGAGATACTGGTGATACTCAAGACCAGTTCGCCCCCATAATCGACCGATTCCACTCCGGAAAACCGCTCAATCTGACCGGCCAGTTCCGGAATCAGCTCTACCGACACACCCCGCACCCTGAAGGCGTCGGGCAGGGGATTGCTCTCTCCGGTCAGCTCTTCGAGAAGCGCTTCATCACCCAGTGAGCGGCCGAATTCCTCCAACCCCTTGTGCCGGTCGATGAAACGCAAACTTGAAATTCCGTCCAGCTGAGCGATCTTTTCCTCCAGAGCGGGGATATCGGCTGATTCATTCAAAAATACGGCGATCTCCAAATTTGACTGGACATTTTTCATCACCTGATCCACATTCACCGCACCCAGTAAAAAACCGCCCAAAATCGCCAGGGAGACGGCGATCATGCCGGTGGAGATCAAAGCCAGCCACCTGTTCCGGGAAAGGGAGACAACCGCCTGCCGAAGACAATACTTCAGATAATTAATGAACATGATCGTAGCTCCCCTGCTGTTCGTCTCCGGTAATGCGCCCTTTTTCCAGGGTGATCACTCTTTTTTGCAAACGGTCGACGAGATCCCAGGCGTGCGTGGCGACGATCACCGTGGTCCCATCACTATTTATCGTTTCAAAAAGATCCATCAGGCCCCGCGCGGTTTTGCGATCAACATTGCCGGTGGGCTCGTCCGCCAGGATCAGCAGCGGCTTTCTGACGATGGCCCGGGCGATGCCGGCACGCTGCTGCTCTCCACCGGAAAGCTCACTGGGAAAAGAGTTCTCTTTCTCAAGCAGCCCCACCCGCTCAAGAGCCGAGGGGACCAGCTCTCTGATCTCCCTGGACGGCCGCCCGATCACCTCCAGGGCCATGGCCACATTTTCATAGATCGTCTTGCTTTTTAACAGGCGGTAATCCTGGAAAACGAGGCCCATTCGCCGCCGGTGCCGCAGCAGTTCCGGCTCCCTGTAAGCGGCGGTATCGCGTTCCAGAAAATCTATCCGCCCCGAAGTCGGCATCTCCTCCCGGGAGATCAGCTTGATTAGGGTTGTTTTCCCCGCTCCGCTCGGTCCGACAAGAAAAACGAATTCACCCCGGCCAATCTGAAGATCCAGATCCGACAGCGCCGGGGTGCCTCCGGTTTTATATATTTTGGAGACTGCTTCCATCCTGATCAAAAGAGGCACCTCTTTCCAAATTGGCATATAGAGCATAATTCGACCCCGCCGGGCAATCCCCTTCCACGACGGGGTTCCTCTTTTCGACAATCATTGCTCCTGAAAATGTGCCTTCAGCGAAGAGTTATTGAAAAAAAGAAAAATCCACTCCCCTCTCAGGAATAGAAGAGAAAAGTTCCGTCGTGTTCCTCCCGCCGGATCCTTTCCTCTGCTTCCAGGTAGCGCAGGTGAGCGAGCGCCTCCCCGATGGCAAACCATTTCTGGGCGATGGGGAAGCTCTCCCAGTCCGGAGTCTCGATATCCCATTCCATCTGCGAGGCAATCCGATAAGCGCTCCCCGGCCCGGCCGCTTCAATGATCTCGATAACCTCCTGCAGCCTCTCATCATGATGCCTCTTCAACTCTTCGATCCTTCCCCGGCAGTCGTGGACGAGCCGCCGGTGTCCCGGCAGAACAAGCTCTATCTCCATGTGCGACACCTTCTCCAAACTTTGCAGATACTGCTCCAAGGGGTTGGTCGCATCGTCCCACGCCGAGATATTGGGAGTGATATCGCCAAGGATGTGGTCGCCGGAGACAAACATCTTTTTGGACTTTTCATAGAGGCAGAGATGGCCGGGAGTATGGCCGGGAGTATGAATACAGGTGAAGGTGTAGGGTCCGTAGGTCAGCTCGTCACCCTCGGTCAGATAATCGAATTCAACCGGGCTGCTGGGGCTGTAGCGGTATCCCGGATGCCTGGTCAGCGATTCCAGCAGCTCCTGCTCCTCAAACCCGTGTTTCAGGGCTACATTGAAAAAATGTCTCCAGAGATCGCTAAAAGCGGCAATAACCGCATCAAGGCGGTTGAAAAATATACGTGTAGACGGTTTTGCCAGCTCGCTGACCAATCCCAAATGATCGGCATGCAGATGGGTGATAAACAGATCCGTCTGCGCCAGATCTACCTGCAGCTCGTTGAGCACCGCATTAAACGCCTCCAGGCATTCCTTGCGGTTCATCCCGGTGTCGATGATCAGATTTCTCTCTTGATCCTTGATCAGATAAGAATTTGTCGCCTTGAGCGGATTGTTCGGCAGGGGGATCTCCGCCCGATACAACTGGGGCATAACTTCTTCAATAAATGGCTTACTCATTGTTTAACTCCTTTGATCTGAAAGTCTTTGCCCTCAAACAGTAGCAGCAGCATTTCCTTCCTCTGTCCGACCTGGCGCTGGTTTTGAGCAGACTTTACCGGCAGTCCAACGCCCGCGCCCTTCATCAAAAATTGTTTCGATTTTTTTCAATTTTATCATATTATACTTGACCCGCTGCGCAGTAGCAACACGAAACACCGTTAGCCCGCAGCAAAGCGATTTTGCCGGGAAAGGAATCGGGCCGCCACCGGGGGGCTTAAAGAGGCAGTTGGAAAATAGTGCCGACCTGCTGCTCGAGGCATCTCCTTCCAAAAGCACGGTGCAGGGCGCAGGTCGCCCGGATACCGGTGCAGTGGCAGGGGGCGATCATCTCAAGATTGAAGCGATCCAGATCAGAGAGCACTGCGCTCAGCATTTTATCCGGAGTGTGCAGCAGGTGGGTGCCACCCAGAACAGCGTAGATGCCGCTGCAGCCGGTAATGGTTAAAATATGATCGAGGGTCTCAATAAGCCCGGCGTGGGCACAGCCGAGCAAAACGATGAGCCCGGCGCTGCTTTTCACAATCAGAGCCTGGTCGTCGTAAAGCGGATCTTCCGAAAAGTGCTCGCCCTCTTTCAGCAAAAACAGAGGACCCGGAGCCTTAATTCCCGGGCTCCGGGGGATCTCTCCCGTAGAGCGGATCCCCGGCCCCAAATCCAGCGGCTTCCGGCTGAGGTGGAACTCCGCCCCCAGCGCCTCCAGCTCCGCCCGCCGTCGAGACATCCCGATATAGCGGGGTTCTGCCCCTCCTAAGGAAACATATTTTTGCCCGAAGATATCGGGATGGGCATAGATCGGCAGGGCGGCGCCTTTTCTCATCGTCAAAACGGTCTCCAGGCCGTCGGTATGATCGTAATGCCCGTGGCTCAGAAAGACGGCATCGATGGAGCCAAGATCCACCCCCAGCGCCGCAGCATTGCCCTGCAGCGTTGCCCCGGCCCCGGTGTCAAGAAGGATCCGCCGTTCCCCCGCCTCCAGGAGCACGGAGAGCCCGTGCTCACCCAGAAGACCGACGCGGGGACTTCTGTTTTCACAGAGAGTGGTTATCTTTATGTTGTTGTTCATTGGAATTCACCCGCTTTTCATGATTGGTCGCATGCACCGGTGCGCCAGACAGGGGCGGCATCCCGGGAACCGCTCCATTCCTGCACGGTTCACGGCCGCTCGGCAGCCACGAGCTGTTGTGGGACAACAAGGTACGTCCCCTTTGTCCCATCCGAGCTGTTGTGGGACAACAAGGTACGTCCCCTTTGTCCCGTTATCGCTGCTGCTGATAAAGGGCGATGGCCTGGTACAGAGCCGCCGTCCCCAGATTCGAGCAGTGCATCTTGACAGCCGAAAGTCCGCCCAGCGCTCCGGCAACGTCCTGTGGCCTGATCTTCTGAGCCTCCTCCAGGGTCCTCCCCAGCGCCATCTCCGTAAGGATACTCGTTGTGGCAATGGCTGCCGGACAGCCGTAAACTTCAAATTTAATCCTGAAGAGCCGGTCGTCTTTTACCTTGATATATATGCGCAGGTAATCCCCGCACGAGGGGTCGCCGATCACCCCGACTCCGTCGGGGCGCGGGATTCGTCCCACATTTCTGGGGTTCTGAAAGTGCTCGATCAGTTTTTCCGTGTACTCTGTTGCTTCCATCCCCGCACCTGCCCCGCTTACTCAGTCCGCCTGGGAACCGTTGGCGGAGATATTGCCCCAGAGGCGGGCGATATCGGCGGCCGCCGGTCCCTCGGTATAGCTCACCACCGGCTTGGCCCTGATCAGGGCCTCGGTCACCTCGCGGTAAAAGGGTATTTTTGCCGCCACCTCCACCGATTCCCCGGCGCAGTAGGCCTCAATCGTCCGTGTATTTTCCTCATCCAGATCGCAGCGGTTGATGCAGACTGCAGGGGGAACATCAAACTGGCGGCAGACCTGGAGAACCCGCTTGAGATCATGAATCCCGGAAATGGTCGGCTCCGTAACGATGAGCGCCTTGGTCGCTCCTGACAGCGAAGCGATTACCGGACAGCCGATTCCCGGCGGGCCGTCGGTGAGCAGATACTTCTTTTGCTCCGCCTTGGCCAGCTCCCGGGCCTCATTTCGGACCAGGGTAACCAGCCTGCCCGAATTCTCTTCGGCTATCCCCAGGCGGGCATGAACCAGTTTGCCGTAGGGGGTCTGCGAAAGAAACCAGTGTCCGGAGACTACCTCCTCCATGGCGATAGCTTCCTCCGGACAGGCCCGGCTGCAGACGGTACAGCCCTCGCAGGAGATGGGCTCGATCCGGTAATCTTCTGAAATGGCATCAAAACGGCACAGTTCCCGGCAGAGGCCACACTCCGTACAGCGCTCCCGGTCGAGAACCGCAACGCTGGAGGCGATAAACGGGTGACTTTCCAGCTGCTCCGGTGTTAGCAGAAGGCTCAAGTTCGCCGCATCCACATCGGCGTCGGCCAGAACCAGATCCCCTCCGGCCAGAACAGCAAAAGAAGCTGCCAGGGTAGTCTTCCCGGTACCCCCCTTGCCGCTAATAACGACGATCTCTTCCATCAGCGCCCCTCCTCTATTTCAACCGGCAGCTGCTCGAGCAATCCGGCAAAATGTTTCCGCCAGGCCGGCAGATGCGCCACCGCCGGCTCTCCCCGGGCATAGAGAGAAGCCAGTTCGCGATCCCAGGGCATCCTCAACAGGATCGGAACCCCCTCCTGACGGCAGTAGCTCTCCATCTCCGCCTCGCCCTCCCCGCCCAAAGAGCGGTTGATCACCACGCCGCCGGGAAGATTCAGCTTCTTCAGCAGCTCCACCGCAATTATCAGATCGTTTAAGCCAAAAGGGGTCGGCTCAGTCACCAAAAGACAGTAATCACTTCCCTGAATCGCCTCCACCACAGGGCAGGAGGCTCCCGGGGCGGCATCGACAATGGTCAAAGCCGAGGGATCGACGGTCTTCTTGACCGCTTTGATCAGGGGAGGTGAAAGGGCCTCCCCGGGATTTAGCTTCCCGTGAACAAATGAGAGCGGTCCGGCCGGTCCTTTTTCAAGCACGCCGATGGGACGATCAACCTCGCTGATCGCCTTCTCCGGGCAAAAATAGGTACAGCCGCCGCAACCGTGGCAGAGCGGCTCAAAGACCAGCACCGTCTCTTTACCGACCATAATGGCATTAAAAGCGCAGACCTCGGCACAGATACCACAGTAGGTGCAGCGCTCCAGATCAACCCGGGGTACCGGAATCGAGACGGGCTCGGAGCTCTGCAGCTCGGGCTTCAGGAAGAGGTGGGCATTGGGCTCTTCGACGTCACAATCAAGAAACTGAACCTTCGTCTTCTCGGAGATGACCAGGGCCAGGTTGGTCGCCACTGTAGTTTTGCCGGTTCCACCCTTGCCGCTGGCTATTGCAATGATCATCGCGGTCATCCTTTGCTAAGCGGTTTTGCGGGGGCGGGACAGCCCGTCCCCCGCAAAGCCGCATGATCCTCTACTCTTCTTCAGACTGTTCGATTTCTGCAAGTCTGTTTTCAATTTCCGCCAGTTCCTCCCTGAGGGCTTCCGCCTCGCAACGGAGGGCGGCGGCTTCCGCTTTCAGGTATTCACTTTCATCCACCTCGCCGCCGGGACCGGTCCAGGGCGCCCCGAAATGAGGGGAGCCCCCGGCGATCCGGTAACGACACCATCCCCTGCCGAAACCGCCGCCTTGCCGGAAACCTCCTGCTCCGGGAAAATGTCCCCGCCCCCCCATCCACAAGCCGGGGCCGCGGGATGCTCTTCCCCTAAACATCTGTTCGCTCCTCCTCTCGTTAAAGCCGGCCCGCCAAAGGTTACTGCTGTTCCCTTTCGCAGGTGCCCCCGTGGTGATGCTCACCACGAAACTCGTGGTTACAGAGGCTCTCCCCGGACTGTAAATTTCCGGACAAATAGTCGTCGATGACCTGCTCAACCGGGCCGGTCACCCCGACAACCGCTTTGATATTCTGTGCCGCAAACAGATCCTGCGCCCGCCAGCCCATCCCTCCGGCGATGATGCAGGAAACGCCGTATTTGGCCAAAAACCCCGGCAGAAAACCGGGCTGATGCCCCGGATTGTCGATCACTTCTTTGCCGACCACCTCGCCGTCGGCGAACTCCACCAGGGTATAGGCGGGACAGCGTCCGAAATGCTGCGCCACATTGCCGCTATCGGTAGCAATAGCGATCTTCATTAAACCATCTCCTTCCTGTTAAATCCCGTGATGGGGATCCACGGTAGCCTGATCGATGGTCGCAAGCTTGCCCTCGCGGAACAGTTCCCAGGTTTGCTGAACCGTCCCGGTGACCCCCCCGTAGATGGCGATCCCCGCCGCCTGCAGAGCAACGGCGGCATTGGGCCCGACATGACCCACCGCAACCGCCTCCACCCCCTCCTGCGAGAGCTGGCGGGCGCTCTGCGGCCCGGCTCCGCCGGTTGCGGAGACACCGCTGTTCGGCACTGATTTTTCCTCCGCCCCCGTTTCCGAATCAACAATGACGAAATAGGGGCAGCGCCCGAAACGCTGATCCACCTGAGCCTTCATCCCTTCACCCTGTGCACAGATAGCCAATTTCATTGATCTACTCTCCTTTCATGCTTGTCAATCGTTTTGCCCCCCGCCATCACCCGGCAATAGCGAGGGAACCTCTTTGAGAAAGTCTACCCGGTACTGCTCGATCTCACCCCGGTCTCCCAGACGGGAGATCTCCGGATCCAGCGGGATCGTTCCCAATAGTTTGATCCCCGTTTCAGCGGCAACCTCCGCCGCCCGGCTGGGTCCGAACAGCTCCACCGGTTTGCCGCAGTGGGGACAGAGCAGTCCGCTCATATTCTCCACCAGCCCGAGAAGGGGCACCTGCAGCATCCGCGCCATCTTGATCGCTTTTTTCACGACCATTACCGCCAACTCCTGAGGTGAGGTCACGATGAGCAAGCCGTCCAGGGGCAGCGATTGCATCACCGTCAGGGGGGCATCCCCGGTCCCCGGCGGCAGATCGACGACAAGGTAATCGATCTCCCCCCAGAGCACATCGGTCCAAAACTGTTTGACCGCTCCACCGATGAGCGGTCCCCTCCAGATAACGGGGTCGTCTTCATTCTGCAAAAGCAGGTTTAGCGAGATCACCTTGATCCCCAGGGCAGTTTTCGGAGGAACGATCTTCCCGTTTTCCGAAAAAGGCTGCTGGTACAATCCAAACAGCTTCGGGATACTCGGTCCGGTGATATCGGCATCAAGGAGCCCGACCCGGTAACCTTCCCCGGCCAGCGTTACCGCCAGCATGGCGGAGATCGATGATTTCCCAACCCCCCCCTTGCCGCTCATAACGGCGATGACATGGCGAATCTGGCTCCTGTCAGGCTGCCCCAGCTTTTCAATCGCCGGTCCGGGGGCAGCGCCTCCTGTATTATTTTCTGTCGCTTGCATCGTTAGATCCCTCTTTTCTCAATTAATAAGAGCGTATGGTTTTCCCGGCGGTCGGAACTGCCGCCGCAAAAAACAATCAGCGCTGCCGCCAGCCCCGCCAGGAACAGAGCGAGGTAGGCCGGCGGCAGAACCGTATCCAGCAACAGGTTGAGTGTCGTTCCCGCCGCGGTGGATAGAACCAGCATGATCCCCGCAACAAGGGCCATATCCTTTAGCCCCAGCTCCCGAATCAGGACCGCAAAAGTGGCCGCACAGGGAAAATAGGTCGCCAGGACGGTGGCCCCGACAACGAACTGTTTCGCCGTAAGCCCCAGCGGAAGCAGCATGGCCACAGCCACATCCTTGCGCAAAAAGCCGACCAAAAGCGTGCTGACCGCCTCTTTGGGCAGGCCGAGCAGGCCCCGGAGTACCGGCGCGAAAGCCGCCGC
>JAAZIG010000355.1 GCA_012510325.1 Bacillota bacterium | reverse complement strand
CGGTGATCCAGCCGATTCCCACATCGGCCCGGCCGATCTCTTCGAGAGCCCGCAGCAGGGTGTGAATCACGGCAACGGTATTGTCCTCGGCTCCGCCGTACTGTTCCGGCCAGATCAACTTCTGCATCTCGATGTCGACAAGCAGCTTCTTCATCGCCGGCAGCAGGAGCTGTTCATAATCTTCCTTCAACTCCAGCCTTTTGCTGATAACTTCTGATTCCGCCCATTCTCTGAGACTTCGGGTCAGGGAGAGGACTGCTTCTTCGACCCTTCCACATGGAAAATCCGGAAAACCGTTATTCGCCATTTTAACCTCCTCCGATCTGATCCTTAAACACAGCAAAACTGTCTTTCCGAACAGTTCGGGCAGACAGCCACCGTCAGATTATGTCTAATTCAGTCTTATTGCCGCCCATTTTTGCAATCGCAATAAGGATGCTTTTTGTTGCTCTGCGGCGTCAGGTCACGGGTCCTGGGGAAAGTCCCGGCAGGAAGCGGCGGCTGAACAGATCAGGAACCGCTGCTGCTCTGCAGTCTCTGCACTTTTCCCGGAAGAATAGTGCCCATAATCGAATTTAAACCATCAATTCAGTGCACATTGTTTAATAGAAGTAGTTGTGTGGAAGCGATGCTTTGCTCAACTAAGGTTTGATCGCGCCTGCGGGTTGAAAAAGGGCATATCAGATAGGTATTATCGATATTTATTTATGGTGGTCATCAGGTTTTGCCATCTTTGCAGTCATGTACCGCCCCCTTTGCCAAACCGCTATTTGCCCAAAAAACAAATATTATGTCTAACCTTATCCCGGCTCGAATATTTAATCAAGTCCGAATAGTTGGGGTTTTCTCTATTATCTCTCTGTTTTCCTCCAGCTAGGTCGCTCTGCTTTACTTTTTCGTATTCTCTCATTTATTTTTGCGAAAAGTCCCCCGATTTCTAGACTCCTCCGCGGCAAGCGCTTACGAAGAAGAGGAACCTTCACCCCACCAAAATAAGGATTGGCTCACTGCAAAATGTGAGGAAGGTTCCTCTGGCAATCGGGGAACCGCTTTGGAAAGTGCTTCCACAGCGTTATCCCCCTACTTCCGGCGCGTCCAGTCTCTCCTAGATGGATAAAGCACTTCTTAAAGAACCGATGCTTTCCCCCTTCGACGGCGGCGCTTGCCGGCGACGACGTTGTTGATAAACTGCTCGAGCTCTTCCTGAATAACCCCGATGGGGGTCATCGAGCGGATCCATGAATCGCCCTGCAGGCCGAGGATGGGGACACCGGTTTTTTTGAGCACTTCGTTGCGGGTCACGGTGAAGGCGCTCCAGGTTTGCTTGCAGGAATGGTGACCGCAGTAGACGCACCCGTCGAGACCAAATTCCTTGATCACATAGACGATATCGTCGGTCCAGCCCCGCGCCATGGAGGAGGCCCCCATCTGCCTGGTCATGACATTGTTCCAGGCCATCTCGATCATCGCATCGAGCATCGTCTCCTTGGAGCTCAGATCGATGGTCTGCGGAAAAGCCAGCTGCAGAGCATCGCCGAAATTGCTGATCCCCTTCTCCTCCATCCAGTCGTAGAAGTTCAGAAAATCGTAGTAATAGCTCAGGTAGACCCAGACAATGCGCGCGATCTCCTCCCGGGAGCGGTATGCCGCGCTCTCCAAATTGTTGCGCGAGACCTCGACGCACTGCTCCAGAGTGCGGATGCCTTCATCGCGCCCCCACATGGCAAAGCGGGTGCCGCAGATGAGCAGTGAGAAGATGCCCGGCACCGGGTTGGGGACATGCTTTTTCATCTCCCACAGATCGTAATACAGCTCGGTGCACCGATTTGCCTTTATCGACACCTCGCGCAGATTCTCTTCCTTGAGCTCCTCTCCGGCAAGCTCCTCCAGCAGCCCGATCATCTTGTAGTAGCTGTTTCGGAAATATTTGAACCCATCGGAAAAATCCATCGTCGGCTTTTCCAAGGGGATCTGCGGCAGATCGAGCAGCAGGGAAACAAATTCGTGAGACTTGGCATTGACATCGCAGCTGCCGACACACCCTGAAATGATCGCATCGGGTTCATAGTCCATCCCCGAGAGCATCGAGCCCAGCTCGATGGCGTTGGCCGAGCAAAGATGATCGGGCAAGCCCAGCCCGAGGACATAATCCCAATAGCGCTCGCCCTGCCCCTCCAGAACCACTGTCGCTGCTGTTGAGAGCAGCTCCGTGGTCACAGGGGCCAAATTATTAAAGGAGTGGACAATCTCGGGGGGGAAATTAAAAGGCAGCAGAACAACTTTTTTCCCCCTCTCTCTGGCGTGGCGCGTCTCCTCCAGGACCGTGCCGATCATCGCAATAAAGGCCCTTGAGGCCTGCTGAATTGAAGGTTTGAAAAACGACTGCAAACTGTTGGCGCTGTCCGGGGGAAGAACCCCGATCAGCCCGGCCACCTCTTCTTCACTGATATGCCGGTCGGGCAATCTTCTCAAAAGCTGAAACATGGAGTAAGTCCGGTTGAACAAACCATCATCAATTTTCTTTTTTTGGGGCACCGCCATCACCTCTTCATCATAGTTGATTTCTCAGGAAAACCGCTCCCCGCTAGTTCAGCACCGCCGCAGGGATATTTCTACACCCCACCCGCTTGCTCAAGCCCGGAACAGATGAAGCAACCTTCCCTTTTTCTTTACACGGAGAAAAAAAGCGCCGGCGGCCAGTTGATCTTCCCTGTGCCGATATGACGACTAAAAAAATCGTGGTTACGCTGATTGAGCAGCCGGCCAACAGCAGATTCGGACAAGGTTTGTCTCGCTTCAGCCTGCTGAAGCAATCACCGGATGCCCGCCATTTTTTAGCTGGGCACAGGGTCTTCACACTGGATTAACAAAAGGAGCGAATACGACCCGGCGGTGGAAGCCGCGGCACTCTGAGAAGAAAATTTCGTGTTGTCGCCGCAGCGCTCCACCGTCCCTGGGCCGCATAAATGTAACATGATCATGGTGATCCCGTTGTCTTTAAAGAACGGTTACATTATTTGATGAAGGGACTATGAAGGACAGCGGGGTGAACAGATGCACCACCGCTGATCGCACCGGCGGATTTTAGAAGAAGGGATCCTCTCGATATTGATAAGATCAATTGGATGGAAAAATATCTTTCAATTTTTATCCTGCTGAAGGCTCATCGATCCCCCCCTTCAGGGAAAACCAAATCTGCCCGATCCGGGCAATAGGTCGATCTGATCATATCGCGGTCTGAATATTTGATCAAGTCTGAATAGTCCCGCTGTCGCCCGGGTTCCGCTGCTTTTCTCCCCCTTGGTCGCTCTGCTTTGCTTTTTCGCATCTTCCTATTTTTCAGTGCTCTCCGGGGCGGCCACCATGTACTGCTGGATCAGAAGGGCGATCCCCAGGGCCAGGAGGATATCCCCGATGCTAATCATTCTGTTTATCCCGTAGGTCAGGGGGATCTGATCCCCCAGCAGGGGGAACAGAGTCTCTTCAGTGAGGGCCGTATGCAGTGGGCTCCCGCCGCTTTGCAACTGCTCCTGCAGCAGCGGCGCCAGCCCCGCCAGGTTTACCGGCATCGCCCCTTCATTGGCGGCGATGACGATGAGGTTGAGCAGCAACCCCAGCCCCAGAAGGGGCATGCCCCGGCGGTGGCGATTTAGATAGACAAAATAGAACAGGGGCACGAAGGAGAGTAGATACAGGGACGGAGCCGCCGCAGAAATTAATTCCCAGCGGTAGTAAAAAGCCCCCTTGATCAGCAGCTGAAGGGCGAGCGCCAGCAGCGCCAGCGGCCATCCGGGCAGGGTCAGCTCCGCCAGGCGCAGGATTTTCCCGCCCCGCAGCCAGCCGACAATGATCCCCAAAAAAGCCGCTTCTACGTGCAAATCTGATCTCCTTGCGCTTAATCATTTCACCCTAAGGGGAATAGCTGCCCGGACCGGTTTCGCTTTCAGCAACCATCACCTGCTCGCAGACTACTTCGCCGGAGCACTCCGCCTTTTCATCCAGGTTCAGCCGGGGTAGAATCCGAATAAAAATCTCCGCGATATGGGGATCAAACTGAGTCCCCGCGCAATCGGTGATCTCCTGCAAAGCCGCCGAAATTCCCAAAGCTTGGCGATACAACCGATCGCTGGTCATGGCGTCAAAAGCATCCGCTATCGCCAGAATTCGCGCTCCTTCAGGGATTTGATTGCCTTTCAGCCCTTCGGGGTACCCCGTTCCATCCCACCGCTCGTGGTGAT
>JAAZIG010000054.1 GCA_012510325.1 Bacillota bacterium | reverse complement strand
GTTTATCCGGTTTCTTGACGACTCCGCTGGAACTGCTGCGGCGCAGCGGCGACTCCTTCTCCGGTGCCCTTGCCGGAGAGCCGGTGACACTCGGCGGGGTCCTCTGTCAGACCCTCTATTTCCCGGTCACCGATGCCGAGGGGCTTGTGCAGAGCCTTTTCCCGGAGATCGATTGCCGCAGCATTGCCGAAGTCACCATGGGCGCCGCCCTCGCCGAGTCCGATCAGACTCTCAGGCAGCTGCGCGTACTGGTCGAATTTGACGATGCCGCGGGGGAGAAGATCGAAAGAAGCTACTACCTGGGCAACTAACCGGCTCCACCGGTCCTGGAATAGCTTGAACCGGCGGCTGCAGGGGCCTGGTCCTACCGAGCGCGATCCGTTGCCAACACTATCCCGCTGTGCTTTCCGACAAGCTGCGGGATATTCTTTTGCCAAAACTGCGGCTCTATCCAGGGCCTATCCGGCGGCCCTGGCGCACGCGGCCGGATGCTGCGGACAAAACCATATTCCCGCGGTTTCCGCAACGGCAGCCGGATTATTTTTGACAAGGGTAATTTATTTGCGTTAAAATGGGTTGACGTCAAAGCAGCACCGGTTCATACCGGCACATTTTTCGATCGGAGGATATTGCCTTGCGCCGCAACTTTTGGGTTATCGCGGCGGGGGTCGCTGCGGTGCTCCTCGCCCTTACGGGAATCCTTTTTTACCTGGATCTGCTCTGGTTTAAAGAACTTCAATTCGAAACTGTTTTCTGGACGCAGTACCTCGCCCGCTGGGGGCTGCGCTTCGCCGCCTGGCTTCTCCTGGTTGCCTTTCTTCTGGTCAACCTGTACTTTACCCGCCGCTCCATTTTAAACTTTCCCAACCTGCGCCTGCGGGAGCAGCTCATGGCCGGCGGTTATCTGCACCTGTTCACCGCGCGGCGGCTGAACATTTTCTTTCTGATTCTGGCCGCTATTCTCTCGCTGCTTTTTTCCGGTTACGCTTCGGGACACTGGATGAACTTGCTGCGCTTTATCCATAGCGCACCGTTTAACAGCGCCGATCCCATCTTCGGTCAGGACATTGCCTTTTACGTGTTTGCCCTTCCCCTGTACCGCTTTATTTACGGATTTTTGATGAGCGCCACCGTTTTGAGCCTGCTACTGGTGGGAACAATCTATGTGATCCTGAATCTGCCCATCGCCGGGCACCACTGGATCCCCCCCGCCGGGCGCGATCTCGGCCACCTCAACGTCCTGTTGGCCGCTGTTCTGGCCTTGAAAGCATGGGATTACCGTCTCCAACAGTATGAACTGCTCCTTTCCAGGCGGGGGGTGGTCTTCGGAGCGGGCTACACCGATATTCACGCCAACTATCCTGTTCTGCAGGTACTGATGATTCTGGCCGCCCTCCTCGCCCTTCTCTGCCTGGCCAATTTATTTCTGCGCCGTATCAGAGTGCCTTTCTACGGGATTCTCCTTCTCAGCGCTGTCTCTGTGCTGGGCGGTTGGGCTTACCCGGCGGCGATTCAGAGCTTCTTTGTCGAACCAAGCGAGTTCAACTATGAGAAAGAGTATCTGGCCCACGATATCGCCTTCACCCGGCAAGCCTACGGCCTCGATCAGTTCACCACCCGGCAATATCCCGCCGGGGAGAAGCTGACCTGGAAAGAGCTTCAGGAAAACCCGGGGACGATCAACAATGTGCGCCTGTGGGACTACCGCCCCCTCAAAACCACTTTCAACGAGCAGCAGGCGATCCGTCCGTACTACCGCTTTTATGATGTCGACATCGATCGCTACACCGTCGACGGGGATTACCGCCAGGTGATGCTCTCCGCCCGCGAACTGGACAAGGGCGCTCTGGCCGAGCAGGCGCAAACCTGGGTCAATCTGCATCTACAGTACACCCACGGCTACGGCGCCACCGCCAGTCCGGTCAACGAGGTGACGGCCGAGGGGCTGCCCCGTTATTTTCTGGGCGATATTCCGGCGGCGGGGGCTATCCCTTTGGAGAATCCGTCCATCTATTTCGGTGAGCTGACGAAAGATTATGTCATCGTCAACTCCAACACCAGGGAATTTCACTATTCCACCGCCGGGGATGAAAACACCTTCACCGTTTACGAGGGCAGCGGGGGGATCCCCCTGCGTTCACTGTGGCGGCGGCTCCTCCTTGCCCTGAAGTTTGGGGAGTACCGGATCCTTGTTTCCGGAGAGCTGAACAAAGACAGCCGCATTCTCTTCGATCGCGATATCCAAACCCGGGTCCGCAAGATTGCTCCCTTTCTGCGCTACGATGACAACCCCTACATCGTCATTGACGACGGGCGCCTTTTCTGGATCCTGGATGCCTACACGGTTACCGATCGCTATCCCTACGCCGCACCGCACGGCGAGGACAACTATATTCGCAATTCGGTCAAGGTAGTCGTCGACGCCTACAATGGCAGTGTCACCTTCTACCTCATCGACAGCGCCGATCCCCTGGCCCAAAACTACAACCGCATCTTCCCCGGACTATTCACTCCGGGGGAAGAGATGCCCGCAGGCCTGCGCGACCATCTGCGCTACCCCGTCGACCTGTTCGATATTCAGTCCCGCATGATCACGCTCTATCATGTGACCGATGCGAACACCTTCTACGCCCGGGAGGATCTTTGGAACATGCCCCAGGAGGAATATTTCGGGGAGGAGCAGCAGATGGAGCCGTACTACACCATTTTGCAGCTGCCCGGTTACGAAGAACCGGAATTTGTTTTGATTCTGCCGTTCACCCCGAGCAACCGGAACAATATGATCGCCTGGATGGTGGCCCGCTGCGACCAGCCCAATTATGGAGCGGTGGAGCTGTTCCTTTTCCCCAAGGAAAGAGTGGTCATGGGACCGAAGCAGGTGGAGAACCGGATCGATCAGAGCACCGCTATCTCGACGGAATTCACCCTCTGGAGCCAGGCGGGCTCTCATGTTATTCGCGGCAATCTGCTGGTGCTGCCCATCGGCGACTCCCTGCTCTATGTGGAGCCCATTTTCCTGGAAGCGGAGCGGGGCGGGCTGCCGGAGCTGGCCCGCGTCATCGTGCTTTTCCAGGAGACGGTGGTCATGGAAGAGACGCTGGAGCGGGCCCTGGTGCGCATCTTCGGCGAGCCGGATAAACCGCCGCCCGAGAGCGGGACGGAAGAGAAACCGGCTGAGCCGGGTGCGCCTGCGGCGCCGGATCCGGATGCCGCTCCCGATGTTGCCTCCCTGATCCAGCAGGCCCGGCAGCTGTTCGACCAGGCTCAGCAGCGGCAGCGTGAAGGCGACTGGGCCGGCTACGGCAAGGCTATCGGGGAGCTGGAAGAGGTCTTGAACGAGCTGGCCTCCCTGACCAGATAGGGCGGCGGCTTGCGAGCAGGGGGGCCGGCTGGCGACAGCGGCACGTTTTTTCCGCTAAAACAACAAAGATGAGCGTTCACCGGAGCAGCGGCTGACAACAGCGAATCGCGCCGCTTCCAGACAAAGCGGGGGGAGCACCGGAAATCGCGAGCATCGGACGGACTGTTCCCTGTAGCGACAAATTTGGGCCAAAGGAGGTGTCGCCATGCCGACCATCTTTTTTTACGGACCGCGCCTGCCGCGGGAGAAGAAGATCAAGCTCATCGAAGATTTTACCAAAACAGCCAGCAAAGCAACCGGTATTCGAGAAGAGGCCTTCGTCGTCTATCTGCAGGAAACCGCTGCGGATCAGGTTGGAGTGGGGGGAGAGCTGCTGGAGGATAAGCAGAAGAAGTAAGGGCGAAGCAGAAGAAGCGCTTAACGCGGGCCGGCGGCGGTGTCGGGGGCTTCGCGGCCCCGGTCCGCCCGGCCCGGAGAGTAGCCTTCCAGATCGACGGCCACATCTGTAAAGCCGCTCTTCCGCAAGCGGGCGCTCACCGCTGCCCGATTTTCCCAGAGCAGAGCCAGCTCTGCGGGGACAACCTCGATCCGGGCGCTGTCGCCCCGGCTGCGCACCCGGATCTCCTGCCGCAATCCAAGCGACCGGAGATAAAGTTCAGCCTGCTCCACCCGGGCAAGCTTCGCCTGCTCCAGCTTCTCCCCGTAGGGGAACCGCGTGGCCAGGCAGGATTCAGCCGGGCGATTCCAGGTGGGCAGGCGGTCGCGGCGCGAGAGGAGACGGATCTCTGCTTTGCTCAGAGCAGCCTCCTGAAGGGGACTGCGGATGCCGCAGGCTCTTGCGGCGGCGGTGCCGGGACGGTACTCGGCGAGGTCGTCGAAATTGGCCCCGTCCAGAATACAGTCAAATGATCCGGCGGCGACGAGCTCACCCAGGCGGCGGCAGAGCTCCTCTTTGCAGTGATAGCAGCGGTCGGGGCGGTTTTCCAGAAAAGGCTTCCGGGAGAGCTCGGCGGTGCGGAGGAGACGGTGCGGAGCGGCCAGCTCTGCGGCCAGGGCGCAGGCGGCTTCTGTTTCCGCGGCCGCACGGATCGGCGAGGCGGCGGTAACCGCGAGGACGCGGTGGGCCCCTAACAGGGAGACCGCCCGGTGAAGCAAAAAGGTGCTGTCCGCTCCGCCGGAGAAAGCCACGAGCGCTTTCCCGCAGCCTGTCAGCAGCTGCGCAAGTTTTTCTTCCTTCTCCGGAAGAGTTAATTCCCGGCGGGTCGTTGGGTCCAACGATTTTCTCCCCTTCGGCAAACGCCTGTGCTACCCCTACTTTAAAACAAGAAGTTCCTCCTGGCAAGCGGGACCGGGGAAGGGAGAGGGCAGTTTCGGGAGGGGCAGGAATTGTTCGAAGAAACAAAGAATTTAAAGAGGAACACTTCAGCAAGAGCTTTTTGCTGTGCTGAACCCGCCGCAGTTCACTGCGCAGCGGTGCTGCCGGACAGTTCTACGGCAGCGCTTACCGGAGTGGCGTAGGGCCCGCCGGGGCTGTGCCTCCGGCGGGGCCGGTATACTTTGCCGGCGGTCATTCATTTCCCGGCGGGAGAAGGAGAGGTCGAGCCATGAGTGAGAAAGAGGAGCTGCTCGCCAGGGCCGAAGCACCCGTTGCCGAGGCGATGCGGCTTCACCCTTTTTACCAGGGCAAGGTCGAGATCGCCTTGAAAAGCCCGGTTCGTGATTCCGGCGATTTTGCCATCTGGTACACCCCGGGGGTGGCCGGACCCTGCCGGGCCATCGCCGCAGAGAGCGCTGCGGTTTACCGCTACACGAATAAAGGGAATACGGTGGCCATCGTCTCCGACGGCACCCGCGTTTTAGGCCTGGGCGATATCGGACCGGCGGCGGCTTTGCCGGTGATGGAAGGAAAGGCGCTGCTCTTCAAATATTTAGGCGGCGTCGACGCGGTGCCTCTCTGCGTGGAGGCGGCGGAGGCGGAAGCGCTCATTCAATTCGTCAAGGCGCTGCAGCCCTCTTTCGGGGGGATCAATCTGGAGGATATTGAGAGTCCAAAATGTTTTGAGATTCTGGAAAGGCTGCAGCAGGAGTGTACCATCCCGGTGTGGCACGACGACCAGCAGGGAACCGCTCTGGTGACGCTGGCCGGACTGCTCAACGCTCTTAAAATTGTCCGTAAAAGGATCGACCGGGTCAGAATTGCGCTCATCGGTGCCGGGGCGGCCAACTTATGCACCGCCCGGCTGCTCATCGCCGCCGGAGCCGATCCCGGGCGGATCACGATCTGCGACAGCAAGGGGATTTTGCACCGCCGGCGGAAGGATCTTGACGCCGGGCAGCCGCAAAAACGGGCGCTGGCCCGAATGACCAACCGTGAAAACAGGAGCGGAACGACGGCGGTGGCTTTCCAGGGGGCCGATGTGGCGATCTGCCTCTCCCGTCCCGGACCGGGGACGGTGGAGCAAGAGTGGGTCAGGCAGATGGCCCCGCAGGCGATTGTGTTTGCCTGCGCCAACCCCATCCCCGAAATATGGCCCTGGGAGGCGCACGAGGCGGGGGCGAAGGTTGTCGCCACCGGCCGTTCCGATTTTCCCAACCAGGTGAACAACTCCCTCGGTTTTCCGGCAATTTTCAGGGGAATTCTCGACGTCAGGGCCACCGCGATCACCGATGGGATCTGTATCAAAGCAGCCAGGGAACTGGCCGCCTGTGCCCCGGACGGGGGGCTCAACGCCGGGAAAATACTGCCGTCGATGGATGATCAGGCGGTTTTTCCCCGCGTCGCCACCGCCGCGGCGCTGCAGGCAATTGACGAGGGCACCGCGCGATTGCAGTTTAGCCGTGCGGAGCTCTATCAACAAGCGGAGGCGGCAATTAAACGCGCCCGGAGACAGACCAGTTTGCTGATGGAACACGGCATCATCTCCGCCCCGCCGGATCAAGAAAGGGGATAGCGATGTTTGATCATCAGCCGGCTCTCCTGGACGGCCTGCAGGTGCTGGACCTGACCCGGCTGCTGCCGGGACCGCTCTGCACCATGCTGATGGGCGATTATGGGGCCGCGGTGCTGAAGGTGGAAGATATCTTCACCGGGGATTTCACCAGAGCGGTGGGCGACAGCACCAGCGGTGCGGGCAGTTTGTTTTGGCAGCTGAATCGCAACAAGAAAAGTGTGGCCCTGAACCTGAAAAAGAAACGGGGAAAACAAATCTTGCGGCAGCTGGCGGCGAAGAGCGATCTGCTGGTGGAGAGCTTCCGCCCGGGGGTGATGGAGAGGCTGGGGTTGGGTTATGAGGAGCTCAGCGCGGACAACCCCGCCCTGGTATATGTTTCCATCTCCGGTTACGGGCGGGAGGGGAGCTACCGGGAAAGAGCGGGGCACGATCTCAACTATACCGCCCTGACCGGGCTGCTCGATCTCAGCGCTGCGCCGGGCGGGGCCCCGGTGATGCCGGCGGTGCAGATCGCCGATATCGGGGCGGGCAGCCTCACCGCCCTCGCGGGGATCTTCATGGCGCTCTACGCCCGGGAGAAGAGCGGCAGGGGCTGCCATGTCGATGTCTCCATGACCAGGGGGCTGCTTCCCTGGCTGGTCTATGCCGCCGCTCTTTTGGGGGGCGGTCTTTCGCCGGGGCGGGAAAGCGGCCATATTACCGGGGCCTACTGCTGCTACAATATCTATGAAACCAAAGACGGCCACTATATGAGCCTGGGGGCGCTGGAGCCGGCTTTCTGGCAGAACTTTTGCCGCGCCGTCAAGCGCCCGGAATGGGTTGAACTGCAGTTTAACCAAGACGCTCAGGAGGAACTTTCAGAGAAGGTGAGCGCTCTGTTTTTGGAGAAGACCCAAGCGGAGTGGACTGAACTGTTCGCCGGTCACGATGCCTGCTGTGAACCGGTGCTCGACCTTGCCGCTGCGGCGGATCATCCCCTGGCCCAAGAACAGGACTTTTGGATCGAGGTGGCCCGCCCGGGGGGCCCTTCGCAAAAGCAGCCCGGGTTTCCGCTGCTCTTTTCCCGCACTTCCGGAAAAGTGCAGCTGCCGCCGCCGCTGCTGGGTGAGCACACCGGGGAAGTGTTGTTTTCCCTGGGCTATACCCGGGATGATCTCAGGAAGCTGGCAGAGGAAGCGGTTGTGGCGATTCCCTCCTGAGAAGGCCGGGCCGGCAGCAGAGATGGGGAGATAATCATGAAGCAAAGACCAATGGAGCAAATCGTAACAGAAGCAGAACGACACCGCCGGATCTTTGTGCTGCTGGAAAGCGCTTACCCGCAGGCGGGCACCGGTCTGCGCTACGACAATCCCTTTCAGCTGTTTGTGGCGGTTCTGCTTTCGGCTCAGACCACCGACAAGCAGGTTAACCGGATCACCGCACCGCTTTTTGCGGCGGTACCGACAGCGCGGGCGATGGCCGGGCTGGAGCCGGAGGAACTGGAGCCCTATCTGAAAAGTTGCGGCCTTTTCCGGAACAAGAGCCGCTATCTGGTCGCAGCGAGCAGGATGATCGTCGAAGATTTTGGCGGCGTATTGCCGGATAATTTCGCCGACTTAACCTCACTGCCGGGAATCGGGCGAAAAAGTGCCAATGTGATTTTAAGCGCCGCTTTTGGCAAGCCCGCCCTGGCGGTGGATACGCATGTCTTTCGGGTAGCC
The DNA here is from genome assembly GCA_012510325.1 of Bacillota bacterium. GTDB lineage: Bacteria > Bacillota > Dethiobacteria > DTU022 > DTU022 > JAAZPQ01. Next base: position 1,327 of record JAAZIG010000054.1, on the reverse strand, counting down.
CGGCGTCTTGGTCTCGCCGGCGCCGACAGCCCCGCGGGGGTGGAAGATGAGCTGAAGGAAAAATTTCCTCCCCACGAGTGGGGTCCGCTCCACCACCGCCTCATCGCCCATGGACGGGCCGTCTGCCAGGCCCGGCGGCCGCAATGCGCCCGCTGTGTCCTGAAAGATTGCTGCGCCGAAAGAAGGGCGGCCGTGGCGATGGCGGACCGGAGCGGGCCGCCGCAAGAATAAAGCTGTGCAGAATACTGGAGCGTAGGAGGAGAGGGATTATGGCTGTTGACAAACTAGCGGCGGATGAGCTAAGAATCCATTGCGATCTGGAGGAGCTCCCCTTTACAACCACCGCCGAGGTTTTGCCCCTTGAGGGGATGATCGGTCAGGATCGCGCCGTTAAGGCGATGGAGTTCGGGCTGCAGATAAAGCACGCCGGCTACAATATCTTTATGACCGGCTTTACCGGAACAGGTAAGCTAAGTTTCGCTCTTTCCGCCGTCAACGGGATCGCCGCCGCCGAGCCCAAGCCCGACGACTGGCTTTATGTCCACAATTTTGACAACCCCGGCGAGCCCCTGGCGCTCAATCTCCCCGCCGGAGAGGGGTTTGCTTTCCGCCGCTACACCAGGGAGCTCATCGAGGAGCTGAAGCAGGCCATCCCCAAGGCCTTCGACACCGAAGATTACGAGCGGCAGAAAGGAGCTTACGTCAAGGAGTTCCAGGCCCAGCGCCATACCCATCTTGAGGAGCTGAACCGGGCAGCCAAGGAGCACGGCTTCGCCCTGAAGCGGACCAGCTCCGGCTTTGTCACCATCCCGCTGCTGGAGGGCGAAGAGATCAGCGAAGAGGATTACAACCGTCTTGAGCAGGCGGTCAAAGAGGAAATGGAGAAAAAGTCGACGGCGGTGCAGCTGAAAGCGATGGAGATCACGCGCCGGATTCAGTCCGCCGAGCGGGAGCTGAAGGAAAAATTCAAGGAGCTCGATCAGAAGATCGCCATCGCCGCAACGGGCCATCTCTTCAATGAGCTCCTCGAAAGATACGGCGGTTTCCCCGAAGTGCAGCGCTATCTGGAAGCGCTGCGTGAAGATGTTCTTTCCAATCTCGACGATTTCCGCGCCGACAAGGAGGAGCAGCCCTTTCCCTTTCCCTGGATGCGCAGCCAGAGCGCAGAAGCCCTGCGCTACAAGGTCAATCTCATCGTCGATCACCGGGAGACCCGGGGGGCGCCGGTGGTCTATGAAACCAATCCTTCCTACTACAACCTCCTCGGGAGGCTGGAATATGAGAACCGTTTTGGAGCGGTGGTCACCGATTTCACCATGCTCCGCGG
>JAAZIG010000354.1 GCA_012510325.1 Bacillota bacterium | reverse complement strand
TGCCAGCAGTACAGCACCCAATAATATTCCATCAATAGCCAATATTTAGCGCCTCCAACAATTTTACCGCGTTGACCCCGGCAGACAGTTGCGGTTACGATTTACAACAGTGCCTTCCCCCTGCCGGAAAGCCGGGGCACCTCTTCCTGCCATGATCCCCCATCTCTCCGGGCGCTGTCCGGAAGCGCCCGGAGATACAAGGCGGCATCAGCTCCCCCTAGAGCGAGCTCGAGGGAACCTCGTATTCCTTGATGACATCTTCATTCAGTTCCACCCCAAGTCCCGGTTTTTCCGAGAGATGGAAACATCCGTCTGCAAATTGGAGCGGCTCGCTTAACAGCTCCTCTCGCAGCGGGTTGGGGTTGGCATCGGTTTCCTGGAACAACCCGCCGGGAAGCGCCGTTGCCAGATGCAATGTGGCGGCCAGCCCTACGGCATTGCCAAACATATGCAGCGCATAGGGGAGGCGCCAAGACGCTGCCAGAGAGCAGATATCACGGGCTTCACTCAAGCCCCCTGTTTTGGTGATATCAGGCTGGACAATGTCCAGACAGTTGTGCTCCAGCGCCTGTTTGAAGTTTTCTTTCCCGTAGATGTTTTCGCCACCGGCGATGGGAACCGGGCTTTTCCCCACCAGCTCCCGATAACCTGCCAGATCCCTGGCGGGAAGAGGCTCCTCCACAAAGAGCAGATCGTATTTCTCGTAAGCGCTAATCCTATCCAGAGCTTCCTGGACATCCCAGGCCTGATTTGCATCGATCATCAGGGTTGAATCATCCCCGATAAGCTCCCTGAGGGTTTTCAGGTTGGACTCATCCAGCTCTTTGCCGAAACCAACTTTTAGCTTAAAGGCGCGGTAACCTTTATGCAAACACGACTCGATAATATCCGGAAACAGCTTGGGGCCCAGACCGCTGGCATAGGCTTCTATTTTTTCGTTGAATTTGCCCCCGAGAAGCTGGTAGACCGGTGTCTCCAAAATTTTGCCGGCAATATCCCACAGCGCCAGATCGGCCCCGCTTATCGCCTGGAGCAAAGCACTTTCGCAGCCATACTGCCTGAACGGCCCCAGCAGGCCGCGGTACATTTTATTCCATAAATAGCTGATTCTCAGGGGATCCTCCCCCAGCAACAGCGGCCGCAAGCCCTCGGTCACCGTGGCGGCCCGCTCCTTGTAGTTCCAGGGCGGGAAATTTATCCAGGTTTCACCGACTCCGGTGATCCCGCTGTCGGTGGTAAGATGTACCAGCGCGCTCATTCGGTGAGTCATTTGCCCAAATGAAGCTTTAATCGGTTCGCTTAACGGTACTTTTAAAACGGTGATCTTAACCTCTGCTATTTTCATCAGGAACAACCCTCCACCGGATCAGATGTTCGGTCGCCTTCCCGGAACCATCACCGGGAAGACGACCGCCTTGTCCTTAACCTCTTCCTCTACTCGAGGATCTTCTTGAAGACGACCTCCTGTTTGTCCAACAGCTCCTTGCAGTCTTCCAGGCCGCTGTAAACATAGCTTCCGCCCTGGGTGAGGATGAATTGTTTCCACTCATCGGTTTCAGAAGCCTGTTTAAACGCATCGTGCAGTGCTGAAAGAATCTCATCGGGGGTGCCTTTTGGTGCAATCAAACCTCTCAGTGTACCCAGCTCCACGTCGTAGCCCAGCTCTTTCATTGTCGGCACATCAAGATATGGCTCCACTCTTTCGGGGGCGATGACCGCCAGGATTTTAATGTTCCCCGCTTCAAACTGCGCATTGGATTCACCGACACTGAGGATCGCCGAATCAATATGGTTACCGGCCAGCTGCAAGGCAGGGGTCGCTCCACCGCCGCCTGCGGGGACCAAGTCGAATTCAATCCCCGTAGCATCCTCTACGGCGAGACTGGCAATGTGCAGCATCCCTCCCGGTGCTCCGGTTCCATGTGTGGTTCCGGAATTGTTCTTCGCATATTCGACAAATTCCTCGAAATCGTTTATTTCGCTGTCTGCATGAACCGCCACCACCGAGGGATCAAGTAAAAATGTAAGAATGGGAGCGACATCATTATGGTTGAAATCGAGATTGCCCAGCAGTTTGTGGGTGACCAGGGTTGATGTGGCGAAACTGATGGTGTAACCGTCCGGCTCCGCCTTGGCCAGCTCTTCGTAACCTACCGCTCCCGCACTCCCGGGTTTGTTGACTATAACAATCTTCTTGCCCAGAATATCCTCCGCCAGTTGGGCGATCATTCTGCCGGATTGATCGGAACTGGTGCCCGGATCGAAGGGAATGATCATTGTTATATTTTTTGACGGAAAC
>JAAZIG010000353.1 GCA_012510325.1 Bacillota bacterium | reverse complement strand
ATATGTTTGGCAATGCCGTAGGGCTGGCCGCCACATTGCATCTGGCAACGGCGCTTCCCGGCGGGTTGTTCCAGGAAACCGATGCCAACCCCAACCCGCTGCGAGAGGAGCTGTTAAGCGAGCCGCTCCGATTTGCAGACGGATGTTTCCATCTCTCGGAAAAACCGGGACTTGGGGTGGAGCTGAATGAAGATGTCATCAAGGAATACGAGGTTCCCCTGAGCTCGCTCTAGGGGGAGCTGATGCGGCCTTGTATCTCCGGGCGCGCCCGGACAGCGCCCGGAGAGATGGGGGATCATGGCAGGAAGAGGTGCCCCGGCTTTCCGGCAGGGGGAGGCACTGTTGTAAATCGTAACCGCAACTGTCTGCCGGGGTCAACGCAGTGAAATTGTTGGAGGCGCTAAATATTGGCTATTGATGGAATATTATTGGGTGCTGTACTGCTGGCACTGGGCTTATGCATCGGCGTAATTAGCGGATTTTTTGGGGTTGGAGGAGCGTTTATTCTCGTTCCGACATTGAGTATCCTGGGCCTGCCGATCCCGAATGCCATTGCCACGAGCCTGGCTTTCACCGTGGGTGTATCCTCCGTTGGCGGTTATAAACACTACCGGGCCGGCAATATATCCGGCCCCGTTCTCGTTGGGGTGACAATTTTCAGTTTTGTTGGAATTACTGCGGCGAAGCCGTTTTTGCTTTATCTGGACAGCATCAACATGGCGGAGAAATATGTCCAGTACGCGTTCATCATCTTGCTGCTCGCTTTCTCCGCCGGCATGTATTTTAACGAGCGGAAAAGGGGGCTCCCCGGCGGCGGAGTCAAAACCGGCAAAATCTTATCTGGAGACCAAAAAGTGGGGGCGGTAGGAGAGCTCTCTGCCGGTAACCGCGTGACAATATGCTGCAAAATTATATTTATTGGCCTATTCGTCGGTGTGATGAAGGGCTTTCTGGGCATTGGCGGTGGGTTTATCCTTTTACCCTTGTTTGTGATGCTGCTCAATATGAATGCGAAGAAGGCAGTTGGAACCAGCATTCTAGTTTTATTTATCTCCTCGATCTATGCGACAGTGTTATATTTTATTGCCGGAGAAGTGAAACTAGTGATTGCCGTTCTCCTGATTTGCGGCTCGTTTGCAGGGGTGCAATACGGGGTGAAAGCGGTGGAGCATATTGAAAACGGGACTTTGAAATACCTGTACTCCTGTTTTCTATTTTTGGCGGCGCTGTCGATCGTCTTGAAACAGGCCGGGTTCAGTGCAATCTCGATGATCTACACCTTGGTGTTAATTGCGTCAACAAGCGCCTATATAGTGTATCGATATTATTACAAGCCCACTCTGAAAGGCGAAGCTTAGGCGCTGCTCCGGTGCGGGCCAGGGAAAAACAATTTTTAGACGCGGTCAATTGAACCGCTGTCAGGTGGGGGTAAGAGCGATGCGAGGAATTGTGTTTACCGGGCCGGGAGCGGTTGAATACAGGGACAATCTGAGGATGCCCGAACTGGAAAGGGGCTGGGCGTTGATCGAAGTTTCCCATGTTGGAGTTTGTGGAAGTGATTTGACGATATTTGAGGGGAAACATCCGCGGGCCAGGGCGCCCCTGGTGATGGGCCATGAATTTTCCGGTTACCTGCGCACAACTCATCCGCAATTTAAAAAAGGCGACCTGGTTACGGTATACCCTTATCTTTCCTGCGGTCAATGTGAGCCCTGTAAACACGGTCAGGTTCATGTGTGCAAAGGGCTGCGGATAATTGGCATAGATCTCAACGGCGGGATGGCCGAATACGTCAAGGTCCCCCATGAGTCGATCGAAAAGGTCCCCGACGGAATTTCACCCCCGCTGGCGGCATTTATTGAACCCGTCGGCATCTCCGTTCATGCAGTCCGCCAGGGGGGATATCAGCCCGGGGAAAGCGTTGCCGTTTTTGGCGCCGGTGCCATCGGCCTTTCCACGGCAATTAGTTTGCGCCATTTTGGTGCCGACAAGCTGATCATCAGCGAACCCAACCCGGCCCGCCAGGCGCTGGCCCGGGAGCTGGGTTTTGATGTTTTGGACTCGGAGAAAGATCTTCTCAGCCAGATATATGAGCGCACTGACGGTGAAGGTGTGCAGTTCATTTATGATTGTGCCGGTGTTCAGCCCGTGGCGGAGGTGATCACGGAAGCGGTCACAATAAAAGGAAAAATAGTCATAATAGCCGGGTACAGAGATCGCCCGCGGATCGATTTTCAAAAATGCATGTTTAAGGAGCTGAGCATTCAGTTTGTCAGGAATTGCACCCGGGATGATTTTAAAATTGCCGGCAGGTTAAGCACAAAGAATCTGGGGTATGAAAGATTGCTCAATTGCACGGTCCCTTTAACGAGTACCGGGAAAGGGTTTCCTCCTGAAAGCCGGGCCTACAAGGTAATGTTCAACGTCGGGGGTGGAACAGGGTGAGCGATGTGAAAAACATGTTTGACCTGACGGGGAAAAAAGCTATCGTTGTCGGCGGGGCAGGTGATCTCGGCAGATCGGTGTCAGCAGCGCTTTGTGAAGCGGGAGCCGGGGTTGTCATTATCGCTCGCGGGGAAAAAGGGGAACAATATGCCGCTTTTCTCAGAGACCGGGGGTTTGATGCCGACTGCGTGGCGGCAGATCTTTCCGAACGGGCGCAGGTGGATCAATCCTTCTACAGCGCGGTGGAAAGGCTGGACGGCAGCGTCGATATTCTGGTTAATGCAGCCGGTCTCCAGCGGAGACACCGGTGTGAAGAGTTCCCGATGTCCGATTGGGAGATGGTCCTGGAGGTGAACCTGACTGCGCTCTGGCGCTACTGCCAGCTGGCTGGACGCCGGATGATCCCCCGGAGAAGCGGTAAAATCATCAATATCGCTTCGATGTTGAGTTATTTCGGCGGCTACACCGTGCCCGCTTACGCCGCTTCCAAGGGGGGAGTGGCGCAGCTGACAAAGGCCCTGTCCAACGAGTGGGCCGGTAAAGGACTCAATATCAATGCCATTGCCCCCGGATATATGGATACCAAGATGAACAAAAATATTGTAAGCGACCCCCGCCGGAACTCTGAAATACTGCAAAGGATCCCCGCCCAGCGCTGGGGCAAAGGGGATGATCTCAAAGGGGTTGTTGTTTTTCTGGCCGGTCCCGGCAGCAACTATATCAATGGTGCCATTATTCCTGTTGACGGAGGCTATCTGGGCAGATAGGCAAACGATTTGCCGGGGCCCTGCTGTTCCTGCCGGAAGGAGGCGCAGGTACTGCGGGGATTGCCCAACGCTATCGAGATCACTTCGAAGAAGGGGACAGGGCAGCTGATGCATAGAGTTGGAATCAGTGATTGCGACCACGAAGCGCTGGAAGAGGAAAAAGCCGTGTTCGAAAAAAACGGCATTGCGTTTGTTTTACACCAGTGTCGAACCGAAGATGAGTTGATCCGGGAATTGCAGGAATACGAAGTGATCGGCAATCAGTATGCCCCTTTAACCGAAAAAGTGTTTCGCGGTTTGCCCAGACTGAAATGCGTGGTCAGATATGGGGTGGGAGTTGATAACATTGAGCTCGAGGCGGCAACGAGGCACGGTGTTAAGATTTGCAATGTGCCAGACTATGGGGTCCAGGAAGTAGCCGGCCATGCAGCTGCGTTCATGCTGGCTTTATCCCGAAAAATCGTGCCGATGAACAGCGGCGTAAAAAGGGGCCGGTGGAATTATGAAGCGAGCATTCCCATCACCAGATTCAACCGGATGGTCGTTGGGATAATCGGTCTTGGAAGGATCGGCAAATGTTTTGCCGGCATTGTGAGAGGGCTTGATTGTCGAATAATCGCTTATGATTCTAAAGACAAAGGTTGCTCCGGAAAAATAATTGACAATTATATCGAGGTGGTGTCTTTCCCCCGGCTGCTCAAAACTGCCGATGTTGTTTCCGTTCACACACCGCTGGAAAGCTCGCGGGGCCTGATCGGTGAAAAAGAGCTGCGGTTGATGAAAACTACAGCATATCTGATCAACGTTTCCCGCGGGGGGATAATCGATGAGGAAGCTCTGGAAAAAGCTTTGGCGAACAAGTGGATAGCCGGTGCTGCCTGTGACGTTTTTGAAAAAGAGCCTCCTGCCGGCACCCCTCTGTTTAAACATGAAAATTTTATTGCCACCCCCCATATGGCCTGGTACTCAGAACAAGCTTCCAGGGAACTGAAAACGAAACTCGCCGAGGAGATGACCCGGGCCTGTTACGGGCTGCCGTTGAAATATCAGTTAAACTGGCCGGTTTAGCGGAGTCTGTTGCCGGCGCGGGGCGCCGGTTGTTCCCTGAGGGTCTGTCCGGCACCGGAGCGAATGGTTACCCCTAAAGATGGAAAATGCAGGGAGGGCGGTTCATGGAGAGCGAAGCACTAAAAATAATCGGAGATCTGGGAGCGGTTCCCGTCGCGACCATCGATCAGGCGGAAGATTCGATTCCTCTGGCAGAGGCCTTGCTGAAAGGCGGCCTGCCTGTAATAGAGGTGACTTTCAGAACTGCTACGGCGAAGGAAGCGCTGCGCGCCATAGCGGCCTACGTTCCGCAGATGCTGGTGGGAGCCGGAACAGTGTTGAGCGTTGAGCAGGCGGAGAGCGCTTTGGAGGCGGGGGCGCAATTTATCGTCAGCCCCGGGTTTTGCCCCCGGGTGGTGCAGTACTGCCTGAATCAAGGGGTGGCGGTTATACCCGGCTGCAGCAGCCCCACAGATCTAACCGCCGCCTTTAATTTTGGTTTGCAGGTGGTCAAGTATTTTCCGGCGGAGCTTCTCGGTGGTACCGCTGCCCTCGAGGCTATCGGCAAGCCCTTTGGCGGAATGAAATTTATTCCCACGGGCGGAATCGGGTTTCATAATTTGCAGCAGTATCTCCGGCTCGACAAGGTGTGGGCTTGCGGCGGCAGCTGGATGGTTGGTGCTCAATTGATCAGGAATCGGGATTTTAAAGCGATCAGCCGTTTGGCCAAAGTGACCTTATCTGAAATCCTGGGGTTCAGGTTGGATTGTGAGCTACCCGTTGCTCTTTTGGAAGAAATTTCGACGCTTTTCAAACTGCCGCTCAGGGAATCAGGAGCCCCTTATCCAGCCGGATCGCTTCTGAGGAGAGGCGAAAGCAATAAACAGCTGACGGTAAAAACAAACAATATCATCAGGGCGGCAGCCTATTTTCTGCGCGAAGGTATAGAAGTCTGCGCAGGGGTGGAAGCAACCCCGGTGAAGCCTCCCGCGGCGATATATCTTCAGGAGAAAGCGGGTGGTTTTGATATCTGCGTTGTTGAAGAACAATCATCTGGATAAAGGAGGCTGCCGGGATGGGCAAAATAATTACATTCGGTGAGATCCTGCTTCGGCTCAAGGCGCCGCAGTTTGAGAGGCTGATGCAATCACCGTCTTTGGAGGCAACTTATGGCGGGGGGGAGGCCAATGTGGCGGTTTCTCTGGCCAATTATGGTAAAGAGGCCGCTTTTGTGACAGTTCTGCCGGAGAACGATCTGTCTTACCGCTGTCTCAGCGAATTGAAAAAATTTGACGTCGATACGTCAGCGATCAAATTTGGGGAAGGACGGATGGGGATCTATTTCTTGGAGAGCGGAGCAGCACAAAGACCCTCCCGGGTGCTCTATGACCGGGATTATTCTGCCCTGGCGCTTGCTAAAAGCGGGGACTTGGACTGGCAATCCATTTTCAAAGGAGCCTCCTGGTTTCACCTTACGGGAATTACACCGGCGCTCAGCTCTTCAGCGGCGGCTCTGTCCCTGGAGGCGGTTAAGACAGCGAAAAAGATGGGTCTGGTGGTCTCCTGCGATTTTAATTATCGGTCCAAGCTGTGGCAATACGGCCAAAGCGCAATTGAGGTGATGACCGGGCTGCTCCAGTACGTCGATGTGGGAATCGGCAATGAAGAGGATTGCCAGATGTCCCTGGGGATAACTGCGGAAACAGATGTGGCCGGGGGACAGTTGGATCTGGAACAGTATCAACTGCTTACCGGGAAGGTGCTGGCGTCGTTTCCCCGGATGAGACTGCTGGCCATAACCTTGCGGGAAAGTATCAGCGCAAGCCACAATATTTGGTCGGCCTGTCTGAACGACAGGGTTAATTTTTACCACAGCCGCAAGTATGATCTTGCCCATATCGTCGATCGGGTTGGCGGGGGAGATTCTTTTGCGGCTGCATTGATCTACGGATTGACTGCTCACGACAGTACGGAAAAAGCCCTGGAATTTGCGGCGGCCGCCAGCTGCCTGAAACACTCCATCAGCGGTGACTTTAACCGGGTCAGCGTCAATGAAGTGGAGCAGCTGATGAGCGGGCCCGGCTCCGGAAGAGTGGAACGATGAACCGGGGCAACAGAAGGGTTGTCCAAAGCAACCCTGTTTGAATTTCGGATAGAGCGGACCCCGGGACAGCGCCGGCGGCGAAACTTCAGAAGACGGCCTGAGCATGGGGAAAGAAGGGGCCTGGGAAGCCCTGCGCCGCTTTTATCACTAGAACATTGTCAAAGGAGAATACTGTTCATGGTCAAGAAAAAAGGGATTACGGATTTTATCAGGATGAAGGAGGAAAACAGGCCGGTTACATGGATAACCGCCTATGATTATCCCGTCGCCTCTTTTGCAGAGCGGGCCGGTATTGATATGATTTTGGTTGGTGACTCTCTGGGGATGGTTGTGCTGGGCTATGACAAGACCAACCCTGTAACGATGGAAGACTGCCTGTCCCACTGTCAGGCGGTGCGCCGCGGCGCCCCCAACACCTGGGTTGTTGGCGATATGCCGTTTATGTCATATCAGGTTTCCGATGAAAAGGCGATCTACAATGCCGGCCGCTTTATCAAGGAGGCCGATGTGGATTGCATCAAACTGGAAGGCGGGGTTCGCGTGGCGCCGCGGATCCGAGCCATCGTCGATGCCGGTGTCCCGGTGATCGGCCATATTGGACTGACCCCGCAGAGTTCGGGTCAGCTGGGCGGTTTCAAGGCTCAGGGGCGTGATGTTAAAAGCGCCCGCGCTTTGCTCGGGGATGCCCTGGCCGTGCAGGAAGCAGGTGCTTACTCAATTCTCGTGGAAGCGATCCCTCCCGAGCTCACCGCATATATCCGCAAGCTGCTGACGATCCCGGTATACGGTATCGGGGCCGGTCCGGCGGACGGTCAGCTGGTTATCTGCAGCGACATGCTCGGCCTCTTCCAGGCATTTACCCCCAAATTTGTCAAGCAGTATGCCAATGTGGCTGAGATAGAGACAGAAGCGATCAAAAGTTATATTCGCGAGGTCAAAGAGGGAATTTTCCCCACCGATGATCATGTTTACCACGTCAGCGAGCCGCTGGAGGAATTCGAAAAGATGTTTCAGGAATTCATAGAGCCATGAGGGAGGCTTCAGGTATGGGAAGATATTATGATGACTGGACTGTCGGGGAGAGCTTGACCACGGCAGGAAGAACGATCACGGAAACAGATGTGGTCATGTTTGCTGCGATGAGCGGCGACTACAATGAGCTGCACACCAATAAGGATTATATGGAAAAGGACGGGCATTTTGGGGAGCGCATCGCCCATGGTCTGTTGGGATTGGCGATTTCACACGGACTTTTCTCCAGAACCGGGTATCTGGAGAGTACGCCGATTGCTTTTCTGGGTTTGGAGTCGTGGCAGTTCAAGGCCCCCATATTTTTGGGGGATACGGTTCATGTTGCCGTGAAGGT
>JAAZIG010000352.1 GCA_012510325.1 Bacillota bacterium | reverse complement strand
GGTCAGAGCTGGCGAGGCGTTCAGAGAACAAACAAGGCATAGGAGGGGGGGTAAGGGAAAATGAGGGGGCTTTTTATCTGCCCCGAATGTGACCGCCGGGGGGTGACCTATCGGAAAGATCGAGCTTGGGGTCAATACAGGTGCCGGTACTGCGGGCATTACCCAGGCTGGAGCCAGCCACCCGCAGAGGCGGTGCCCAGATGGCGCCGGCCACTAATCCGGCAAGGTTAGAGAGGGGGAGGCGAAGAATGAAAACGGGCGTCAAGGATTTCACTGAGTGCGCGATGTGGGGGGCACTTTCAGGGCTGGCCTTAAAAAGGAATATCTTACTCGAAGTCGTTAACTTCAAGGAAAAGATAGGAACGAAAGGTAAGATTAACGGCGTTATTGTTGGCATTGAGGGCGAATTCTACATTCTTATTGATGACAGGGTGCCCAATGATTTTAAGTTTGAAGTGCTGGCCCACGAGCTGGCTCATTACCAGCTACACCACAGCAAGGCCCCTAGCCGATTCAATGTTACAAAGTACTTAAAGGATAAAGATTACCGGCGTTCTGTTGAGGCAGAGGCAGATGAATTTGCAGAACGGCTGATCAGCTACGTCAGGCACAGGATGTTGCCAGCGCGGGAGCAGCAATAATATTTTTCGAATAATAAGGGAGGTTTAATTATGTCCAAAAAAAGCATAAAGATTGACGCGATGTTGCAGACGTTAAGCGTTGCATTACCAGAGTTTAAAAGAGTAACGAACAACTTTAATGAGCTCTCGTTCTATTGGGGAGCTGTCACTGCTGCGGAAGAACTGGCCCGGCAGGGCTTCCTAACTGAAAGGCAGGGGAAAATGATCAGCCACAGTGTTGTTAGGGCGTTGAAGGGTAAGCGCTAATATTTTTCGTTGCAGTCGTCATTGCAGGTGTTGCAATGTTGTGTTTCGGTTAGAAATAGTTAGAGAATAAAAGGAGGTGCTATTGATGGCGAAGGAAAACAGGGGCAAAAAGAAACGCCGGCGCGGAGCCGGTGAGGGAAGCATAACGCAGCGCAAGGATGGACGCTGGCAGGGAAGCATTCAGATTGGTTACGATCCCGAGACCGGCAGGCCGAAAAGAAAATACTTCTACGGTAGGACCCGGAAGGAGGTCCAGCAGAAGCTGGTGGAGATAATGCCTCAGGTGGCAGCCGGAACCTATCGAGAGCCAGCTAACCTAACCGTGGCCGAATGGTTAACAACTTGGCTAAACGACTACATGAAGCCGTCCATACGGCCTACCACCTGGGAAAGCTACCGTTACCAAGTGGATGGTCACATTATCCCGGCCCTGGGCCACCTACGGCTGCCCCAGCTACAAACGGCGCATATCCAAAGGCTTTACAACGATAAGCTACAGGGCGGCCGCCTGGACGGCAAGCCTGGTGGCCTGTCTCCTAAAAGCATCAAGTATATCCATACCGTTATTCACTCGGCCCTGGAACAGGCCAGAAGGGAAGCTATGATCACACTCAACCCGGCTGATGCGGTAAAGTTGCCGAAACAGGAGAAGCCCGAAATTAAATACCTAAGCGCTGCCGAAGCGGCAATCTTCTTGGCTTCGGCTAAAGACTCAAAACACTTCCCGATCTTTTTCCTGGCGCTCAACACCGGTATGAGACGTGGGGAGCTGCTGGGCTTGCGGTGGCAGGACCTTGACCTCGAGGCTGGCCAGCTAACCGTCAAGCAGGGCCTGGTCAGGGTGAGCGGTCAGGGCCTGGTGCTCCAGGAGCCGAAGACAAAGCTATCTAACCGGGTGATCAATCTGGCCCCTACAGTGATGCAGATCCTTAAGGACCACAGGAAGAAGCAGGCCGAATGCCGGCTGATGGCTGGCGGTGCTTACGATGAAAAAGGACTGGACCTGGTGTTCGCGAATGAGTTGGGTGAACCTATTTGTCCCAGGGCGTTCACCAGGGTGTTTGAGCGCTTGGTCAAGAATGCCGGACTGGACGTTACCTTTCACGGCCTGCGGCACACCTTCGCCACCATAGCCCTGGAGCAGGGTGTTGACGTGAAAACGATCCAGGAGACCCTGGGGCACCATAGCGCGGCCTTTACGATGGACGTTTACAGCAGCGTTACTGCCAAAATGAGAAGGGAAGCAGCTGATAAGGTTGGAGACCTGCTTGCTTCCCTTCTTGAGCAATAACCCCTTTCAGGGTTATAAGGCCCGGGAGAGTGTTGAGCTTTCCCGGGCCTATTTGCTTTCTGCCCTGCCAGTGTGTACGTAGTGTGTCAAAAGACGTTTTTCCGTGTTTTAAGGTTTAGGCAGAAACTTTGGAAACCGCTAAGAATCAAGGTTTCTTTTGGTCGGAGCGACAGGATTTGAACCTGCGACCTCTTGACCCCCAGTCAAGCGCGCTACCAAACTGCGCCACGCCCCGTTGTCCTGCAAATTTTCCTTTAACGACAACATTATACTAAGGCACTCTCTTGAAAAAGTCAAGCAGCTAAAACCTGTGCTGCGGCCCGTAGAGCGGTCCGGGGCGCATGCCAATGAGGTCCAGCAGACCGGTGGAAATGGCATCTCAAATTACCTTATTCCAGTTTGGAGTGACCCAACCGCCGACAAACAGCGCTCTGCGATCCCCCGAGCGGCGGTGCAAAGGTCCCTTTGAAGCGGCTGTGTATTCCGGAAAAGCCGCTGCCGTATGGTATAATTTGCAGTAATGGGGGGATTAAGGATGAGCAAACCCAAAAAAAAGAGTGAGCTTGATGGCAGGACCTGGACCAGGTATTCCATCAGTGTGTGGAGCGATATTGAAAAGGATAAAGAGGAAAGATCGCTCGGTCACCCCGCTCTCTTTCCCAGAAGCCTTGTCCGCCGGCTCATCAGGGCGTTCACCAACCGGGGCGATCTGGTGCTCGATCCTTTCGCCGGCTCGGGAAGCACCCTTATGGCGGCTCGCGATACCGGCAGGCGCTCTTTCGGGCTGGAACTGTCGGCGGATTATACCGCGCTGGCCCGGGAGCGGATTGCTCGGCAAAAACCGGACTTAGAGGCTGCGGAGATCGCTGATGAACCGGTGCTGGTGTGCGATGATGCCAGGAATATAAAGGGACATCTCCGGGAGAATACGGTTCATCTTTGTGTGACCTCTCCGCCGTATTGGAACATTCTCAACGAAAAAAGGACTGCAGATTACAAAGAGAGACGCAACTACGGTGATCTCGGAAAAGATCTGAGCAACATTGATCGTTATGAAGAATTCATCGGGACTCTGGGTGCGATCTTTGAGGATGTCTACGCGCTCCTTGTCAACAGCGGTTATCTGGTGTTAAATGTAATGGATCTGCGGAAGAGGGCGGATTTTTTCCCCCTGCATCTAGATCTCTCCCGAGAGCTGGTCGGGCGCGGCTATACGCTTGACGATATCATCATCTGGGACCGCGGAAAAGAGTACAACAATTTACGTCCCCTCGGCTATCCTTATGTCTTTCGAGTGAACAAGGTCCATGAATATCTGCTGATCTTCCAGAAAAGGGCGGGTTAGTAAAACTTATTTACTGTAAAACAGGGCTGCCGGCATAGATTTGCTTTCAGGGGAAAAGCTTCTAAAGAGCCGAACTTGCTTTGGAGGAGCGCCTGCCCGGATGAAAAGAGCTCTGCCCCTAACGCTGCTTATGATCGGCTGTATTGCCGCTGTGCTTTATCTGGCCGGCAAGGCAGCCCCGTTCACCCGGCACCTGCCGGAAACACTTTTGCAGTCAACTCCAGATGAAAGTACTGCCGGTGATTGTCCCGTCGATCCAGCTGTTCGCGAAGGGAGGCGGGCGGCGGCCTCGCCGGATAATGCCGCTTCGGGTAAGTCAGGAAAAGCTCCGGCGAGCCTAACCGCTTTGTATGAGCAGCTGAAGAGCAGGATTGCAGAGCGCTCTGTTGCGGTAAAGCTAAGTTTGTACGATTTTTCCACCGGAGCGCAGATCAAAATCGGGGCGCATGAAACCTTCAATCCCGCCAGCATGATCAAAACGCTGCTGTTGCTGGCCGTCCTGGAAGAGGTTGAAGGGGGCGGCCTGTCTATGTCTGACACCCATCTCCTCACAGAAGGGGATAAATATGTCGGTGAAACTCCCGTGGCCGGTGCCGGCACGCTGCAGTTTGCGGAAACGGGCGCTGTTTATAGCGTTGAAGAGCTGCTTGGGCTGATGGTCAGCTTAAGCGATAATGTTGCCACCAATATCCTGTTTGACCGGATCGGTCCTCGTAGAATCTCTGCCACCGCCCAAAAGCTCGAGCTGAAAAGAACTGCCTTTACCCGCAAGATGTACGATCATCACTCCTCGCTGCCTCTCAATGAGGCGACCGCCTTCGAGTTGAACAGAGCGCTGATCGCTCTTGAAAACGCAGAACTATTTTCAGAAGAGCTGCAGGAAAAAGGGCTTCGGATGATGTTGCGGACAGAAGATCAGCGAATTGGGCGCTACCTCGGCGGTTTGGCCGATGTGGCGAACAAGGTCGGCACAGACAGCGGTTTTATCGGGGATATGGCTTTGCTTTACTTTCCCGACAGGGCGCCGCTGGCCCTGACGATAGCTGTGCTTGACCCGGCTGCTCCGGAGGAAGCGGTTGACTTTATCGGGGAGCTGGCCCTGCTCATCGTCGAAAATCTGCTGCTACTAAAATGACAACGCCGAAGCGCTGATCCCGGGGAGCGCTAGCCCGCGTTTATTTTAGGGATAGTTTATCTTTGCAGGTGGGTGAATGATCGTTCGGTTTTCCCAATTGCTTCTTCCCTGCAAACAACCGGAGATAGCGGCAAACTTACTGACAGCATTGACAATAGAGACGATTTGTTATATGTTTATATCGACAGTGCTGTCGACAAAGGAGGGTCAGATGCCCAAAATAGTCGATGTCGAAAAGATGAAGCAGCGGATTATGGCTGAAGCGGTGCATGTTTTTGTAAAAAGGGGGTATCATCGCGCTACATTTGCCGAGATCGCGGAAAGATGTGCGATCGGCCGGACCACTATCTACCAGTATTTTAAGAGCAAAGAGGAGATCTTTGTTTACGCAGTAGAGCATATCAATGAGATCTTTGAGGCGGAATACAAAAGTATACTGGACGACAGGCGGCTGGATGTAGTGGAAAAGATCAAGGGGATCTTCACCAAATTCATGCTGCGCTGCCATGACCGGGATAGCGAAATAGCCTTGCTGGTTGAACTTTGGCTCATCCTGAAACGGGACAATTATGAGCTGCCCCGGGGGATCAAAAGGTCGCTGGATGTGCGGGATATATTTCACAATCTTCTGGAGGAAGGTGTCCAAAACAATCAGATCGGGCCGCTTCAGAATATGGGGGGGATGGCTTTTACCCTGGAGACGCTTATGGAATCGCTGATGATATATCAGCCGTTTATGGAGCCGGGTGAACTGAAAGGGCATCTGCAAAATTTACATCTGCTCATCGATGGGCTCAAGGCATACTGATTAAACCGGGTAACTGTGTCGCCAGATCCTAAACGAAAAATAACCTTACAAGGAGGCTTTCCGGATGCGATCGATAAAACAGATCATTGCAGCAAAGGCGATAACGGAGGGACTCCGTTATCTGGAAAAAGATCCTTTACAGAATTACAGCAAGCTGCTCGGCTGGGCGGAAAAGTTTGCGGTAACGCCGGAGCATAAAAAGATTATCAGGAGCTTTAAAGAGCTTTCCCAAACTGAGAATAACTGGTTCCGTCTGATCACCAGGGCGGTGGATGATATCGATCTTAATATTCAGAAGAAGCTGCTGATAAACTTTTTTGTGAATTCGGGGCTGGTTGGAATTCCGCTCAAAAACAAGATCGCGAAAGAACATGAGATCAATATACCGTGGGCCGTTCTCATGGATCCGACTGCAGCCTGCAATTTGAGATGTGCCGGCTGCTGGGCCGCTGAATACAAGAAAAGCGACTCGTTGAGCTTTGAAACCCTGGACCGGATCATTCGGGAAGGGAAAGAGCTGGGGATCTATATGTACATCTACTCCGGCGGTGAGCCGCTGATGAGAAAAAAAGAGCTCATCAAGCTGGCGGAAAGACATGACGACTGCATGTTTTTATCTTTTACCAATGGCACTCTTATCGATGAAACGTTCTGCAGGGAGCTGGCCCGGGTGGGGAATTTGGTTCTGGCCATCAGCATTGAGGGATCGGAGGAGGAAACCGATCTGCGCCGGGGCAAGGGAACCTATCAAAAAGTGATTCGGGCTATGGAGCTGTTGAAATCGCAGCGCTGCGGTTTTGGTTTCTCGGCGTGTTACCACAGCAAAAATATCAGCGGGGTCGCTTCCGAAGAATTCATCGATTTGATGATCGAGAAAGGGGCTCTTTTCGGCTGGTACTTTACCTATATACCGCTGGGTCGGAGCGCCGTTCCAGAGCTGCTCGTTTCAGCGGAGCAGCGAGAATTTATGTACCACCGGCTCCGCCAGTTCAGGAAGACAAAAGATAT
>JAAZIG010000351.1 GCA_012510325.1 Bacillota bacterium | reverse complement strand
GCGAAGTCCCTGGTAAAAAGCCTCCTGATCGTCACTCAGCCCCTTGTTTGCCAGTTTCTGTTTGGCCAACCGGTCTACATGGCCGAGCCCTTTCTTGATCACCAGATCGTAATCGGGAACCAGATGAGAGATGCCCGCCTCTTCAGTGATGAAATATTTCTTTGCCCGGAAAATATCAAGAAAATATTTGAACCAGCGGGGATGAAGCAGGGCTTTTGCCCCCACACTGCGAAACAGATGGCGTACACCCAGAGCAAAAAGATTCCTTTTTTCAGCGCCGCTCAATTTCAAGGGAATAACCGAACGTCGCTCCAGCTTAAAAATATCCTCCAGTATGTTTATGGAGCCGCCCTCGGAATAAAAGTTTGCCCCAATGCGTTTGGAGCTCATATTGCCGATGATCAGTTCACCGCGGTAGATCACCGGGCGGCGGTGGGAATAAATATGGGCCAGCGCTTCAGCTCGCTGAAGGTAAAAATGTTTTCCCCTACCGGCCCCCGAACGCCAGTAGCTGTCCAGCAGCTGCGGGCGCTCCAGGCAGATGGAATAAGGTTCTTCATTCAGCTCCGAGCGGATCATGGCAATGCGATCCTCTTCGCGGGTCTCAAGTTTTAAAGCCATCTCAAACACTCCTTTTTATTCTGCAAAGCCCCAAACCGGTTGCCCTGAACAGCGATATTGGCAAAAAAAAGATGCCCCGGCATGTTTAGCATATTGACACAATAGAGACAATTTGATTATAATACACCCAGTCTTCGCGGTCAATGTCGAAAGAAGGTGCCGGGAAATATGGGTAACATTTTCGATATTCAGAGATTCAGCATTCACGATGGCCCGGGAATCAGAACAACAGTATTCCTGAAAGGATGCCCCCTCCGCTGCCAGTGGTGTCAAAACCCGGAATCCTGGAGCACACAACCCCAGTTGATGCCTTCTGCGCAGAGCTGTATCAACTGCGGCCGCTGCGAAGAAGTATGCCCGGAGGGAGCGATCTCAACCGGCGAGCAAGGACCGATCCTGGACCGGAAAAGATGCCGGAGCTGTTTCAAGTGCGTGGAACACTGCCCTGCCGGATGCCTCAAGCAGGTGGGCCGGAAGGTTACTGTGGAAGAAGTGCTGACAGAAGTGTTAAAAGATGAAGCCTACTACCGCTCTTCAGGGGGGGGCATCACCCTCTCCGGCGGAGAACCGATGATGCAGGCTGAATTTTCAATCGCCCTGCTCAAAGAGAGCCGCTCCCGGGGTTTGCATACCGCTGTGGAGACCTGCGCCTTTGCCGCTCCCAAAGTGATGGAGGCATTTTTGGCGGAGACAGATTACCTGATCATGGACCTGAAACTCAGCGACCCCCGGCGGCACCGCCGGCACACCGGGCGGAGCAACGAGGTTATCCTAAATAATTTGGCCCTGGCAGTGGCGGCACGCAACCGGGACAATTTCCTGATCAGGGTACCCCTCATTCCAGGCTATACCGCTGATCGGGAAAACGTAAGGGGAATTGCCGCCCTTTTGAACCGGATCGGTTTCGACGGAACGGTGGAGCTGATCCCCTACCACCGCCTGGGCGCCGGTAAATATCCCCGGCTGGGGCTGCAGTATGAGCTGAACGATATCAGCGAACCCCCCCAGGCACAGCTCGATGAGGTTCGCCGGTGGTTCACCGAAAGCGGCATCCGTGTACTCACCCAGGCTGATTCCTCCCGGTAAGGTCTCCTCAGTCGGCCCCCTGACCTTCGATTTGCTCGGTAATTTGGTAACAGCCCCGGTTCGTCTCGCGTTAGGATCAGTGGTTGCGGGCACCCGGTACAGATCCCCGGGTGCCCGCAACATCACGACATCAG
>JAAZIG010000350.1 GCA_012510325.1 Bacillota bacterium | reverse complement strand
GAGTCTGCGGGTCGCATGCCTGCCGGCATCGATAAACTTCACTTTCCCGATATCGCCCTGTTTTAGCGTTAATAAGCCTCTGTCCATCGCTTTTTCTCCTTTAACCAATTTTGGTGTGACTGCTTTCCCCGCCGTCCGCTGAGGCGAAATCTGCAAGTGACAATCCTGCGGCAAAGCGAAGGGCGGCTCCATGTTTAGCTGTTTCTAACTTTGTTAGTTATGCTTAACTTTTGTCCAATATAGCAACTTTGTCCGCCTCTGTCAATACTTTTTTGGCGGTCTCCCCGAAAATGGCGGTCAAATTCACAACTGTGCCGCCGGGGTCCGGCGAAGAGGGGTCTGGCGATAAGCATTCCGGTAGTGAACAGGGGGAACATCTGCGCTTCTTGCTGGCGCCTTCCATCCAAATCTATTAGAATGAAGACAAAAGCGGTTTAAGGAGCTTTCTATGGACGGTTACTGCTATCTCACCTTCCCGACAGTCTATTTTGCCATCCGTACCGAGGCGGTTCTGCGGGAGACGAGCCATTCCTTCAAGCTTGTTCCCGTTCCCCGGAGCATCAGCTCCAGCTGCGGCACCGCCTTGCGCTGCTCCTGCACCGATCTGACAGCGATCAAAGAAACGCTGACGCAAGCCAATGTGAGCATAGAAAACAGCTACGGCCCCCTGCCATAACTGACGGGCCCGGATGGAGAAAAAGGAAAACCATGAACACTGAATCGCGCAACCTTTACTTTGACAATGCCGCCACGAGCTGGCCGAAGCCGGAACCGGTTTACGGCGCTGCCGAGAGATATCTGCGCCGCGCCAGCGGCAATCCCGGCCGCACCGGCTCAACGCAAACCATTGCCGCCGAAAGAGCGCTCTACCAGGCTCGCGAAAGCCTGGCCCGGTTCTTCAATGCCGCCGACCCCTCGCGAATCGTCTTCACCTTCAATGCCACCGACGCCCTCAACATGGCTCTCAAGGGAACCCTCGCTCCGGGGGATCATGTTCTCTACACCGCCATGGAGCACAACTCTGTTCTCCGCCCCCTCGGAGGGCTGAAAAGAGCGGGGCTGATCAGCACCCAAATGATCCCCTGCTCCGAGGAGGGGCTTCCCGATCTCGACTTCCTGGAGCGGGCCTTGCGGAGGCGGACCCGCCTGCTGGCGGTAAACCACGTTTCTAATATTTGCGGCGCCATCGCCCCGCTGAAGGAGATGCTCGCCCTCGCTCACCGGCACGGCGCTGTGCTGCTCGTCGATGCCGCCCAGAGCGCCGGGGTTCTTCCGATCGATGTTCAGGCCCTGCCCATCGATCTGCTGGCCTTTACCGGCCACAAGGGTCTTCTGGGACCGGCGGGCACCGGGGGGCTCTACGTCCGGCCCGGCCTGGAGCTGAAACCGTGGCGGGAGGGCGGCACCGGCAGCTTTTCGGAACAAGATCGGCAACCGGAATCGATGCCCGAGCGGCTCGAAGCGGGCACCCTGAACGGCCCCGGTCTGGCGGGGCTCATCGAGGGGCTCAATTTTATCGAGGAGCAGGGCCTGGAGCAGATCCGCAGCCGCGAGATGGCGCTGTCCGCTTACCTGAGGGCTAAGCTGTCCCCGATCCCCGGGTTAACCCTCCACGGCCCCGCGGAGCCGTCCCGGTGCACCGCCGTGCTCTCGCTGACCATGGCGGG
Organism: Bacillota bacterium; assembly: GCA_012510325.1. Lineage (GTDB taxonomy): Bacteria > Bacillota > Dethiobacteria > DTU022 > DTU022 > JAAZPQ01. Next base: position 2,251 of record JAAZIG010000350.1, on the reverse strand, counting down.
AGTTGACTGCGGCGAGCTCGGCTACACCCTGGAGAGCGCTTACGGAATCCTCAGCCGGACAGGGCTGCACTGCGCCCCTCTGGCCCACCGGGCCCTGGGCACTTTCCCCGAGGGCACCGTCCGGTTGAGCCCCGGTGTCTTCACCGCAGAAGCGGATTTGGCTTACCTGGCCGGAGCCCTGGCGGAGATAGCAAAGGATAAAGCAAGGAAGGGTTAACCGATCTGGCGCCCTTGAGCAAATTTTTGGGCCGCCGGTCAACGTGGGGTGGGATCGGGAAAGGGAGCTAACCTTGGCCACAGTTATTTTAAGTGGCTGTTGAAAGATCTGTCACGCAAAAGGAGTGTCAGCCTTGAAGAAAATTGATAATCGCGGACTGAATTGCCCGGAGCCGGTTCTCCGGACCAGTAAGGCGCTGGAGCAACACCCGGAAGGGGTGATCTCCATCGTCGATAATGAGGCGGCCCGGGAAAACGTGATCCGCATGGCCAAAAATAAAGGGTTTCAGGTGCGCCGGGAAAAGGTTGGCGGCGCCGATCACCTTTATATCACCGCCGGCGACAGCGAGGCGGCGGTGCGGGGGGCTCCCAGCTCAAAGGGGGGCGGGGAAAGCTCGGCACAGGTTCTCCTTATCGGCGCAGATCAGCTGGGCCGGGGCAGCGCAGAGCTCGGCCGCCTGCTGCTGCGCAACTATATCTATACCTTAACGAAACAAGAAGAGCTTCCCGGAGCGATTGTTTTCCTTAACAGCGGAGTCAATTGCTGCGTTGAGGGCGCAGCAGCGATCGATGAGCTTTCCGCGCTGCAGAGCAGGGGAGTGAAGCTATTGGTCTGTGGAACCTGTCTCGACTATTACCACCTGAAAGAGAAGCTCGCTGCCGGGGTTGTCTCCAATATGTATGAGATCGCCGAGGTGCTGGCAGCGGCACCGAAGGTCCTCTCGCTGTAGGTTGCCGGAGCTCCGGCAATCCCCTCCGCCATGGGTCGGCTACCGCTGTTAACGAGCTCCCCCGAAAACAGCGGCCGCCGGGAAACCGCCAATCCGGTGGGAAACGAGCCGGGCGGCCCCGGGAACCTACAAAGAGGAGAGCCCATTGTCCCCCGCTCCCTGCTGGCCCAATGCAGGGATTTACTTGGTACAGGCGAACAATAAGATATTGTCATCACTCTAGGGGAGCAACTTTCTTTGTCCAGTAAGAGAACAGTCTACCTGCTATTGGTTCTGGTCGCTTTTATCTGGGGCGGCACCTTCAATGCAGCGGGCTTCGCCCTCACCGGCCTGCACCCGTTGGCCGCCGCTTTTGTTCGCTTCGCCATCGCCACCGCCGTCTTTTTGATTATCGGTCACCGTGAGATCTTCAGCACCCCGGTCCGTCGGGGCGACCGGCTGAAATTCTTTCTCCTCGGCTTCACCGGAATATTTGCCTACAACGTGTTTTTTATGTACGCCATGCAGTACACTTCTGCGGTAAACGGCTCCCTGATCACCGCGGTCAATCCCATCGTCACCGCCATCCTGGCCATGCTGCTGCTGCAGGAGAGATTCACCCTGCGTCTGGGCGGAGGCGCCCTGCTCTCTTTTCTCGGCGTAATCCTCGTTACCAGCGCCGGCTCCTGGCAGACAATCCGCTCTCTTGATTTTAACTTCGGGGATATTCTGGTCCTCGGTTCTGTATTCAGCTTTTCACTCTACACCATTGTCGGGAAAACAGTGAGCAGCACTTACTCTCCGATGATCACCACCTTCTACAGCTTCCTCACCGGCACCCTGCTCCTGGCTCCTTTCGCCCTGTTCAGCAAACCGGGACCGGGAGCGATTATCAGTGCCGGGCTGCCGGCCATCGCCGCCATCCTCTATCTGGCGCTCATCGGCTCGGTCCTCGCTTACTTCTGGTGGAACCAAGGGGTGGCCGCTCTCGGCGCCGGCCGCGCCGCAATTTTTATCAATTTCATTCCCGTGGCCACAATCATTATCTCCCTATTTTTCCGGGAACCCGTCGGCCTGACCCAGGCAGCAGGCTGCCTCCTGATCATCGTTGCGGTCATGCTGACCGCCGCAGACAGCCCCGACAGGGAGGCGGCAGGTTGAGGAACGCTTTTATCCGGTGCTTCCGCTTATCGGGCAGGGAGCACTGTCAGGCCGGGGGAACTCCATTTGCGGACGGCGCTGTCCTGACGAAGAAAGCAAAAAAAAGGGCGGGGTTGCCCCCGCCGTCCTCGGCTAGTAATTCTCACACCTCAGCTCATAGTAAG
>JAAZIG010000002.1 GCA_012510325.1 Bacillota bacterium | reverse complement strand
CGTCAGGGGGATGGGCCAGGGGGACGGATCTCCCGGCCCATTTTTCGGTGCCCCCTTCCCGAACCCCAGGCATTTTTGTCATCCTTAAGCAGCTTTTTTCATCCTGAGCTTAAAGCGAAGGATCTCAAGCGAGGCTGCTGCACCAAGTAAACATTGCGGATTACACTCCCCCATTGGCCCCAGAATGCACTTTACAAACCCTAAGCACAGCGCTATGCCACAGATTCTTCGCTGCGCTCAGAATGACCGCGAGAGGAGCGTGCAGAATGCGCCAGGGGAAAAAGGCCAGAATGACTGGGCCAGGGGGACGGATCTCCCGGCCCATTTTTCGGTGCCCCCTTCCCGAACCCCAGGCATTTTTGTCATCCCTAAGCAGTTTTTTTCATCCTGAGCTTAAAGCGAAGGATCTCAAGCGAAGCTGCTGCACCAGGTAAACACTGCGGATTACACTCCCCCATTGGCCACAATAACGCATTTTACAGTCCCTAAGCACAGCGCTATACTACAGATTCTTCGCTGCGCTCAGAATGACCGCGAGGGGAGCGTGCAGTGTACCAGGGGTTTCAGGGGTTATTTCCTATTTTTACTTGGGGTGGATAAATATACCTCGAGGCTCAGCCTTACCGGGGGCAAAGTGATCGACCAATTTTATTCCTGTACTAAATCTGGCCCCTTCTTTGCGCGCACCTCTACCTTTCCCGGACTGTTCCAGCAGGATGATCCCCATTAAACTGTTCTAGGGAGGGGGTGGGCTAGTGACGCTAAAGCAGAGTTTCCCCTATGAAAAGAGCATCGTCACCAACGCGCTCTACGATACCATCGAGAAGCTGGAGCTCAATCTGGACAGCTCCAACAGCGCCCGGGGAACACTCATCGTCTCCGAAGGGCGGCTCGCGGGAAAGATGAGAATCGGGCTGAGCACCGGGGCAAGCGAGCAGGAGACAGCGGTCTCCATCTTTCCCGAAGGGGCCGGGGAGGGCACCAGCGCGAAATGGGGCCGGATCATTCTCCGCGAACTGGCCACAACGATCGAGCAGGCGCACCGCCGTCAGCGGCGCTGACCTGCAAAATGACCGCGACCGCTCATTTTTACCCCGCGGAAAGTAAAATTAATTGTTGGGAGGCAACCTGATGAAAAAAATATTTGTCGTGGGACTCTGTCTGTTCCTGTCTTTGTCGCTTTTCTTTGCCTTCGCCGAAAGCGGGAACATCATCTCCGCCGGCGGAGGGGGCTCAGTCTTCTTTGTAGATGCAGATATCACCGAAAACGTAACCTGGAGTGAAGGTAATGTTTACTATATCTGTCGTACGAAGGATAAGAGAGCACCCCAGATCACAAACGGTGCGCGGCTAACCATCAAAAACGGCGCCATGGTCTACTTCAGCAGCGATACCAGCTTAATCCAAGGCACCGACAACAAGTTCCCTTACCCGGAGTTGCGGGTGACAAACGGCTCTATTGTCGCCAATGGGGTGATCTTTACGGCTGTGCCCGGACGAGAGGAGGCTGGCTGGGGGAAAATCGAGGCGATGGGCTCGCCCGAGGGGGACACCAGCATCTCCTTTACAGATTGCACTTTTAAATACGGCGGGAACACCAGGGACGGGCTGCTCTACGGAAGAGGCCATCCCTATAGCCACAGTATGGACAGCGAGGTCAAAATCTCAGTGTCGGGTTGTACATTTAAAGATCCCGTGTGTAAAGTAACCAACTATAGCCCCGTGGCGATTTGCTATTGCAACGCAATGGGAAAAACAGAAACAGGGACCGTCACCGCATTGAACTCCATTTTTAGCGGCTTCGGCACGGCGGTATTCGTTTATCATAAACAGGCGGAAGAAGAGATTGAGACAACGGTTGCAGACTGCACCTTCTCAGATATCAGCGTCCGCCCCCTGTTGATCCAGGGCGGCCACAAAGCCAGCGTAACGGGCTGTGTTTTCGAAGATTTTGTACCCGGACAGCATGGCGGCCCGGTGTTCATATATGCCACCTTGGATTCACATCACCAAAACCAAATGGTGACGCTGACAGGCAACAGCTTCAACTACGGCGCTGCTACAGATATCTATCCCGTTGAGATCGGCGCGAGAGCACAGATCAACGAGGGCCTTACCGGAAGCGCCGGCAACACTTTCGGCGCCGACTATCCCGGGGAGCTCCGCTACATTGTCCTCTCAGGAGACACTGGTTATTCTCCCCATGGCATCTACAGGGAGGCGGTCTGGGGTCAGGCGGACATCCCCTACCTGCTGACAAAAGAGATGATCGTCGTGGGAAGCGATGAAAACAACCAAAGTTCCCTGACGATAAAGCCCGGTGTGACCGTTTGCCTCGGCGACGGTACAGGCGATGACAATTTGTACGTGCGGGGAACGCTCACGGCGGTGGGAACAGAGACCCAGCCGATCACCTTTACCAAAAAGGACGGTTTAGAGTACGGCAACGAGATCTTAGTCACCCACTACCTGAGAGGCAGCATTACGTTAAAGCATTGCATCATGGACGGCCTGTACAGGGGCATAGGCATAATTTCGCCGTCCACTGTGGAAAGTTCAAAGATTTTGCTGGAAAACTGTACCGTGCGCAACTGCCGGCATTCCATGCATCTTGCCGGGCGCGATGTGAAGCTTAAAGATTGCACCCTTACCGGAAATGGATTGAACACAGAGGGCGGTGACGCGATCAATTCCATCACCATCGAGGGCTGCACCATTACCGGCGGGCCCGATAGCGGCGCCGGGGTCCACCTCCAACCCGCTCAGTCGGTGGTGCTGAAAAACTGCCTCATCACCGGGTTTTCCCACAGCGGCGTCAATGTGATCAAGAACCCCTATAACATGTTGGGAGGGGCGCCGCTCATCGAAAACTGCACCATAGCCGGCAATGAATACGGTATCGTCATCGACGGGATCAGCTCTCCTTACGACTGCTACGGTCCTGTGATCCGCAATTGCATTATCGCAGGCAACACTGATCTCGATCTGGCCAACAAGGCGTACAACACATACATAAGCTATTATGCTACTCTGGAAGAGGGCAGCATCGCCTATTCGCTCATCGGTGATGACGGGGCTGATCTTCCTTTCAGCCAGTCTTCTTATGAACATCCCGACCTGGGAACAATCAGAGAGATTGCGGCGGATGCCTACAGCCACCGCGTTGTCGGCGACCCTCTTTTTGCTGATAATTACCACTTGAAATCAGCTGCGGGCAGATGGAACGGCAGCACCTGGGTGGCCGACGCCGTCACCAGTCCCTGCATCGATGCGGGCGACCCCGCTTCCGCTTATGCGAGAGAACCGGCTCCCAACGGCGGCCGGATCAACCTGGGCTGTTACGGCAACACCGCCCTGGCCTCCAAGACCCCTGACGACACCGCTCCGCCGCTCAGCTATACCATCACTGCCACCGCCGGAGCCAACGGCACCATCACCCCTGCGGGAGCAGTGACGGTGGGCCACGGCGAAAGTCGGCAGTTCACGATCACTCCGCGGGACGGTTACGCCATCGATGAGGTCAAGGTGGACGGTGTCAGTGTGGGCGCTCTCGCGAGTTACACTTTCAGCGATGTTGCGGCGAATCACACCATCGCGGCGAGTTTTCGTCTGATCAGTGCCGGTGAGCCTCCCGCCGATCCCTATGTCCCTGCCGAGGCCATCGTCAGCGGTGACCAAGAGATCACCGTCGATCTGACAAAGGGCTCCACCATCCTCTCGGCGGAACAGATGGCGGCCCTGCTGGCGCTCAACGAAGCGAAGCCCGTGGTGCTCTACGGTGACGGCTACAGCGTCACCTTCCCCAAAGGTGCGCTGCAGCAGGGTGCAAAAGGCCAAGATTATGACTTCGGCCTCCGCTTCAATGAAGGATTGCACTACCGCACCATCCGCACTCTGGCGGGTCAGGACTTCTTCCTCATGCTCGAGTTCAACCATGATGGTGCCCTGCCGGGTGAAGCAGAGATCTCCATCTATGCAGGAAAAGAGCACGCCGGGAAGAAGTTGCATTACTTCTACTACAACCCTGCAGACGACCAGTTGGAATACGTGCAGGCGGCTACAGTAGATGGGCAGGGCTATGTCACGGTCAAGCAATCCCGTTGCTCCTCCTACCTGCTCTCTTTAGATAAAAAGACAGGTGAGGGCGCCCTTCCGCAAACAGGCGTTACCGGCTCGCTCTTGCGGTGGCTCCTGCTCGTTCTGATCGGAGCCGGGCTCATCGTTTTTACCGTTAACAAGAAAAAACTGTTCCCCCTGCGGTAGTTACCCGAGAGACAGTTACGACAGGCAAGCGGAAGGGTTTTCCCCTTCCGCTTGCCTCTTTTGGGCCAGGGGGACGGATCTCCTGGCCCATTTTTCGGAGCCCCCCTCCCAAGCCCCAGGCATTTTTTGTCATCCCGAGCATAGCGAAGGATCTACAACGAAGCTGCTGCACCAGGCAAACACTGCGGATTACACTCCCCCATTGGCCCCAGTAATGCACTTTACAATCCCTAAGCGAAGCGCTATACCGCAGATTCTTCGCTGCGCTCAGAATGACCGCGAGAGGGGGCGGGTCTCCCGGTGCACCACACGGGCGGATCTAGTGGCGCACAGACAAGCGGAAGGGCTTTCCCTTCCGCTTGTTATTTCATCTACGCCTCATGACGGTTTCCCGCTTAGGTACGGGAATCTGGCAAGCCGCTGTGGCCGGGTTACGGCTTACGTTTGGCGACATTTTTCTGGTGCCACCTGATCCCGTGCCAGCGCTGGTAGTTCCAGGCCACTGTGGGGATGGGGCCGCGGTTGTGAAGCCAGTATCTCTGCGGCACCTCTGCCTGCGGCCTGGTCCGCCCGATTGTGAGCTTCCCCATGACGAGACCGGCCCCCTCGCGGCGACGGCGCAGGGCGATGATCTTTCCGGTACCGTCAACGATCATGGAACCGGCTTCGTAATGACCCCGGTAGTTCAGCGGCGTCCACGGCAGGGAACATTCAATTTCGCCGACATGAGCGGCATGAATGATCGGCGCCCCGACATAGGCGGCAAAGGAGCGCACCGATTCAAGGGCAGTCTCCTCGTTTTTTTCCTCCCAGCGGCTCGTCACCGCTTTCGGCACCCATGAGGGCACACTCCACCAGCAGCTGCCCCCGACGACGAGATCAACCTTCTCCCGCAGCCGGCGCGCTGTCTGCGAGCGCATGAATTCCCAGCACAGCGAGACTCCGACAGTTCGTTCTTTTTGCTCAATGATGCCGTCATCGGTTCCGCCTACATAAAAGCAGTTCTCCCACATCGTCGGGATATCCTTATTGTGCCTTCCGACAATGCCCTGTGGCGAGGTGAGGAAAAAAGCGTTCCGCACCACACCGTCTTCATCGCGCATGATAAAGGAACCCCCGACATAGGCACTGTGCCGCTGAGCCAGCGCCAGCAGCAGGTTCAGCGCCGGACTGTTGTCCGAAGGCTGGATCGCTTCGGCGATGAGGGGATTGAAGGCCATTCCGGTGGTGAAAAATTCCGGCAGGATGATCCATTGCGCCCCCTTCCTGCCGGCTTCGTCGGCCATCTGTTCACAGGCGCTTAAATTAGCCTGCAGGTTGCCGATCTGCGGCTTCAGCTGTACCGCTGCCACCGTTGTTAAATCACCCAATGTTACCACCACTCCTTACGCTTATTGGTAGAGCGAAGATCATTGCTTGCAAGCATGGCAGTTTGGCTCTGCTTTCTGATTAAATTATAGCAATGTTCTGTCGACGGTTCAATTGGCTTGTCCGCAGGTATTTTTTATCATTCGGGTTATGCTCCCCTGCTGGCTTCAGACGCACAGGACAATTCTTAAGCGCAGTGCTATACCACAGATTCTTCGCTGCGCTCAGAATGACCCCGCGAGAGAGCATGCAGAATGACAAGGGGAAAAGGCAGAACGACCGCGAGAGGAACGTGCAGGGTACGCCAGGGGGACGGATCTCCCGGCCCTTTTTTCGGAGTCCCCTCTCGAACCTCAGGCATTTTTGTCATCCTTAAGCGCAGTGCTGTACCACAGATTCTTCGCTGCGCTCAGAATGACCCCGCGGGGGAGGCATGCAGAATGACAAGGG
>JAAZIG010000349.1 GCA_012510325.1 Bacillota bacterium | reverse complement strand
TGAGGCGGCGTTATACCCGGTGCGCGAAGGCTGTACCCCCGGGATGTTCAGCGTACATCTGCGGCAGAAGCCGCTCACCCTTTTACCAGTCATGAACAGGCCCCCCCAAAGAAGCGGTCAGGCCGGCGCTGTCAGAAGCGGACGGTTGGCTAAAAGCGACAGGCTTTATCGCTTTGTTCCCGGCCCTTTCTCCCGGGAAAGGCCGGCGCTCATCTCAAAAAGGCCCCGCGTTTCCAGGATCGGTTCAACAAACAGAACTCCCTTGCCGGGCTGATCCAGTTTGAGACCGCGGGACAGCGCCCGGACTACTTTGTCGATCAGGTAATCCGGCGTCAGGATGATGACCAGCTCTTTCTCCGGTTCGATCTCCACCCCGAACAGTTTTGTGGCAATCTCTGCACCGGCACCGCGTCCATGTAGAATTGTTCCGCCCCGAACACCGGTCTCGCGGGCAATATCCATGACGTCATCGCCCAAACCGCGATCTACAATCACCGTCAATTTTTTAAACACACGCTCTCCTCCCACGTCTGGTGCTCTATTTTTTTCAGTCTGCCCCTTATTTTTCCCCTGAATCGGAAAACCTGCCGCCGCGGCAACCGCTGTTACAAAAGCGATACCGTGGTCAAGTTTGTTCAACTGAAGGCCGGCGTCCAGATAATCCAGCACCGCAGTGACCCGCTCTTTCGCCAGCAAAAAGCTGACCACTTCTTTTTTTTGATTTTTAATTCCCAACAAATTCAAAACAGCGCTGCTGACGGTTCCCCGACCAATGATCACCGCTCCGCCACGAAGGCCCTTCTCTTTAGCGAGACGGATACATTTATGGCTTTGGTTCTCACTGAGAATTAGTGTTAACATCCGGGCTTCGCCGGCAAGCGGATCCCCCGCTACCTTATCCATGCCGTCTCCTCCAATCGTGCTTTCATTCAGCATTAGTTGATGCCTGGCGCGTTTTTGCGTGATAGAGCATCCCCAGCAGTTCAATTGCGATGATCGGCATCATCGCCACAATAGCGATCATCCCAAACCCGTCGACCACCAAATCAGCTGAAGGAACCCGGGCGGCAATCCCTTGAATAAAGGCCAACGAAAAAGTGGCGGTCATCGGACCGGAGGCCACCCCGCCCGCATCAAAAGCCATCCCCACAAACAGCTCGGGAACAATGTAGGCCAAAATCACGGCCAGGCCAAATCCGGGCAGCAAATACATCCACAGATGCACTTCGGGGTAAAACACCCGCAGAACAGACATAAAAATAGCGGACCCCACGGCCAGGGAAAGAAATATGAGCACTAAAATGCGGTTGACCGATCCCCCGGTGACCTCCTCCACCTGATGGGTTAATACATGGACCGCGGGCTCGGCCAATACCGTTGTCAGACCCAGAAGCAGTGCTACCAGCAAGACCGGAACCTTGGAATCCATTGAAGCAAGACCGATCCCAACCTTCGTCCCTACGATCATAAACCCACCGTTAACTCCCCACAGAAATATGATCAGCCCAAGAAGAGTCAGCGCTAAACCCCTGGAAATGTCGATAACCCGGTTCCTTTTCTGTTTGAAAGAAAATATTTGAAAAAGGAGATAGGCGATAATGATCGGTAAAAGCGAGAGGAGCGATTCCCAGGCAATCGGCAGCAGCTTGGACCCATAGACAACCATAAGGTTGGAGTTGGCCACGGTTTCCTCCGGCAGCGAGCCGTTCAGTTTATCTACGCCGAACAGAAGGCCTGTCACCAGGACGCCGATGATCGCCCCCGTCGAAGCGATACCGACCAACCCAAAGTGATTCGCTTCGCTGGCACTGCTTTTCCTCATCGAGGAGATCCCTCCCGCCAGAGCCAGCATGAACGGGACCGTTATTGCCCCTGTTGTCGCTCCGGAAGCATCAAACGCAATCGCCATAAAGTCTGCCGAAGAGAACAGGGAGAGGATGAAAATCAAGCCATAGGCAGCGGTAAACACATATTTTAACCGTATATCCCTCAGGATGCGCAGCATCCCCAGGGTCATCATGATACCGATTCCGACGGAAACCACCACAACCATCACTACATGCCCAAATTGACCCGAAGTGACGCTATCCACCTGACCGGCAAGGATATGCAAATCCGGCTCGGCATAGGAGATAAAAAACCCAAGAACCAGGCAGATTGTTATCAGGACGGCATAGCTCGTCGAAAGGGCCAGTTTATCACCAATTCCATGGCCGATGGGATCGATCCCCTGGTCAATACCGAACAAAAATATGGTCAAACCGATAATTACCAGCGCCGAGCCCAACAGAAAAGCGTAAAGGGAAACGGCGTCCAGTGGACAGATCGTGAAATGGAGGATAAGCACAATCGTTGTAATCGGTAAAACAGATGCCAGTACTTCCTTGAATTTGACTTTTAAGACTTCCAAGCAACCACCTCTGGGCAGATCGTTTGGGGATTCCCTTTCGTGATCGCTCTGCTGAAAGAGCCCTTGATTCGCAAAGCAACCGCACCTTCTTAACAGCCGCCCTCATCCGATAGGTTCTCCCTGTACCCATTATCTCTTACCGGTGCAGGAAAGCGCAACATAAAATTATCCGTTTGCAAGGCAAAAGAAATTATCATTTTCCGCGAGAATGTGAAGGTCTTCAGTGGTGACGGACGACAGCGCGCCGGGAGAACAAGAAAACGGGCCTCCACCGATCCCCCGGCACTGTGGAGATTTTTCTTCCAGGCTCATCCAATTCCCCTTTCCTGTTCAAGAATTTCGAGTGATACTTGCCCTTATGACCACCGAACAAAAGCGCTCCCTCATTGACAATTCGATATCTAAATGTTAGAATTCTAACATTGTTCTTCCCTGGAGGGAAGTGAAAATGATCGATCAAAAAGATACCATCGCCGAACTGATTGCTCTGGTACCCATGTTTATGGGG